>NZ_JBHVEG010000169.1:0-13563 GCF_042802395.1 Promicromonospora sp. NPDC057488 | reverse complement strand
GCACAGCCCTGTGCCGACCTCGATGCCAACTGCCGACCCCACGGGCAGACTGCCGAACTGGCGGGGGCGGACTGCCGACCGCCAGCCGCGAAACTGCCAGCGCCAGCCGAAGAGGTCAGCGCCAGCCGAAAAGGGTCAGTGCCAGCGGAAGAGCCGGGCCGCGCCCGCGCCCAGCGCCGCGGTCCAGGCCAGCAGCACCACCACGGAGAACGGCGGCACGGCGCCGTACAGCAGCGCGCCGCGCATCGCCTCGCCCAGCGCGCCGGACGGCAGCAGCACCGCCACGTGCGACAGGGGCCCCGCGAGCTGCTGCGCCGGCAGCAGCACACCGCCCCCCACGGTGAGCAGCACGAGCACCAGGTTGGCCACGGCCAGCACGCCCTCGGCGCGCAGGGTCCCGGCCAGCAGCAGGGCCAGGGCGGTGAACGCGGCGGTCCCCAGCAGCCCCGCGCCGACGACGGCGGGCAGCGCGCCCAGCTCCGGCCGCCAGCCGAGCGCCACGGCGACGCCGCAGATGACGACCACCTGCACCACCTCGACGGCGAGCACGCCGAGCACCTTGCCGGCCAGCAGCCCGGACCGGCCGAGCGGCGTGGTGGCCATCAGGCGCAGCACGCCGTTGCGCCGGTCGAACGCCGTGGCGATCGCCTGCGACGTGAACGCCGTCGACATGACGGCCAGCGCGAGCACCCCGGGCGTCACGAAGTCGACCCGGGAGAACCCGTGCGTGTCCAGGTCGATGAACGACGTGCGCACCAGCGCGAACAGCACCAGCACGGGCAGCACGATCGTCACGAGCAGCTGCTCGCCGTTGCGCAGGATCGCGCGCGTCTCGAAGGATGCCTGGGCCGCGATCCGCCGCACGACCGGCGCGGCGGCCGGCTCGGCCCGCAGTGTGGGCGCGCTCATCGCAGGTTCCTCCCCGTCAGGTCGAGGAACACGTCCTCGAGGGTGCGGCTGCCGGTGGTGACCGACCGGGCGAGCACGCCCCGTTCGGCGAGCCAGCCGGTCACAGTCGCGACGGCCGCCGGGTCCACGGCCCCGGTCAGCGTGTAGACGCCCGCCTCGCTCTCGCTTACGGCCCAGGAGCCCTGGAGCCCGGCCTTCAGCCCCGTCAGGTCCAGCCCCGCGGCCGCCTCGACGCGGATCGAGCTCGGCCCCGCACCGGCGCCGTCGGTCAGGTCGCGGACGCTGCCCGACGCGATCACGCGGCCGTGGTCCACGACGTGCACGTGGTCGGCCAGGTCGGCGGCCTCGTCCATGAGGTGCGTGGTCAGCACGATCGCCACGCCGTCGGCCCGCAGCTCGCGCACCAGGTCCCAGACGGCGCGCCGGCTCTGCGGGTCCATGCCCGCGCTCGGCTCGTCGAGGAAGACGACGTCGGGCCGTCCGACCACCGCCGCGGCGAGCGCGACCCGCTGGCGCTGCCCGCCCGACAGGCGGCGCACCGTGGTGCGCGCAAAGCCGTGCAGGCCGAGGCGCTCGGCGAGCTCGTCCACCGGACGCGGTGTCGCGTACATGGCGGCGACGTGCCGCAGCAGCTCCAGCGCGCGCACCCCGGTGGGCAGGCCGCCGTCCTGCAGCATGACGCCGACCCGCGGGCGCAGCGCGCGGGCGTCGGAGACCGGGTCGTGGCCCAGCACACGCACGGTGCCGCCGTCGGGGGAGCGCAGGCCCTCGCAGCACTCGATCGTCGTCGTCTTGCCGGCGCCGTTGGGGCCGAGGACGGCGGTGACGGCGCCGCGGCGGGCGACCAGGTCGAGGCCGTCCACGACGGCGCGGCCGTCGTAGCGTTTGACGAGCCCGCGCACCTGGACGGCGACCTCGTGGTCGGCACCGGCGGGGCTGGCTGTGGCGGCGCTCGCGGTGGCCGCCTGGGCGGGGTCGATCGCGGGCGCGTCGGACAGGGGCACCGCACAATCGTAGGCGGCGGCGCGCACCGGCCGCGTCGTCGGGCGTGACCTGGGCGTGGACCGAGCGTGTGAGATGTGTCGCGATCCGCCCTAACTGAGGGTCGCCTTCCTTGCGCATCTCGAATTAGGGAACAAGGATGTTCTCAAAAGCATTGGCGTCTACGAAGGCGTGCACCCCGGGTGAAGTCTGCCCCGGACCGACGGACAAGGAGGTGACCAGCATGAGCGCGACAGCACAGGTGTCCGCCGGCCACGCCGTGAGCCACCCGGCGAGCCACGAGACCGACGGCACCACGCGACGCCGCGTGCTCGAGCTCGTCGCCTCCAGTGGTCCGGTCACGGCGGGCGCGCTGGCCACCGTCCTGGGCCTCACCGCCCCGGCCGTGCGCCGGCACCTCGGCCTCCTGGAGGAGGACGGCAAGATCACCGTCCACGAGGCGACGCCGTCGGGCGCTCCGCGCCGTGGGCGGCCCGCCCGCCGGTACGTGGTCACCAGCGGCGGCCAGTCCGAGCTGGCCGGCGGCTACCAGGAGATCGCCCGGCAGGTGCTGCGGTTCCTCAAGGAGACGGGCGGCAGCGCGGCCGTGGCGGGTTTCGCCAAGGAGCGGTTCGACGCCGTGACGCGCAGCTATGCGCCGCACCTGACCGCTCCCGATGCCGAGGGCCGGGCCGCACAGCTCGTCCAGCTCCTGTCGGCCGACGGCTACGCCGCCTCCGTACGTCCCGTGCCCGCCCCGCTGACCGGCCCTACGGCCGGTGTCGTGGCGCCCGCGGTCCAGCTCTGCCAGGGGCACTGCCCGGTCCAGCACGTGGCCGAGGAGTTCCCCGAGCTGTGCGAGCAGGAGGCCCGCGCGTTCAGCGAGCTGCTGGGCTCGCACGTCCAGCGGCTGGCGACCATCGCCGGTGGCGCACATGCTTGCACGACCAACATCCCCGTGAACGTCTCCGCCCACCAGGGCGCGGGCGTCCCGAGGTCCTTCCCCGCGACGACCCCCACCGAAGGAAAGTGATGAGCGCAGAAACGCAAGCGCCAGAGCAGCGCTCCGACGATGAGATCATCGCCAGCATCGGCTCGTACGAGTACGGCTGGCACGACAGCGACGCCGCGGGCATGTCCGCGCAGCGCGGCCTGAGCGAAGAGGTTGTCCGCAACATCTCGGCTCTGAAGAACGAGCCCGAGTGGATGCTGAACCAGCGGCTCAAGGCCCTGCGCCTGTTCGGCAAGAAGCCCATGCCGAACTGGGGCTCCGACCTGTCGGGCATCGACTTCGACAAGATCAAGTACTTCGTGCGGTCCACGGAGAAGCAGGCCACCTCCTGGGAGGAGCTGCCCGAGGACATCAAGGCCACGTACGACCGGCTCGGCATCCCGGAGGCGGAGAAGCAGCGCCTCGTCGCGGGTGTCGCCGCGCAGTACGAGTCCGAGGTCGTCTACCACCAGATCCGTGAGGACCTGGAGGAGCAGGGCGTCATCTTCGTCGACACCGACACCGGCCTGCGCGACTACCCGGAGCTCTTCCAGGAGTACTTCGGCACGGTCATCCCGTCGGGCGACAACAAGTTCGCCGCGCTGAACTCGTCCGTGTGGTCGGGCGGCTCGTTCGTCTACGTGCCGCCGGGCGTGCACGTGGAGATCCCGCTGCAGGCCTACTTCCGGATCAACACCGAGAACATGGGCCAGTTCGAGCGCACGCTGATCATCGCCGACGAGGGCAGCTACGTGCACTACGTCGAGGGCTGCACGGCGCCGATCTACACGTCGGACTCCCTGCACTCGGCCGTCGTCGAGATCGTCGTCAAGAAGAACGCCCGCGTGCGCTACACGACGATCCAGAACTGGTCGAACAACGTCTACAACCTGGTGACCAAGCGGGCCACCGCGGCCGAGGGCGCCACCATGGAGTGGGTCGACGGCAACATCGGCTCGAAGGTCACCATGAAGTACCCGGCGATCTACCTGCTGGGCGAGCACGCCCGCGGCGAGACGCTGTCCATCGCCTTCGCGGGCGAGGGCCAGCACCAGGACGCCGGCGCCAAGATGGTCCACGCGGCACCGAACACGTCGTCGTCGATCGTCAGCAAGTCCGTGGCGCGCGGCGGCGGCCGCACGTCGTACCGCGGTCTGGTGCAGGTGCTCGAGGGCGCCTCCCACTCCGCGTCCAACGTCCTCTGCGACGCGCTGCTGGTGGACCAGATCTCCCGCAGCGACACCTACCCGTACGTGGACGTCCGCGAGGACGACGTGTCCATGGGTCACGAGGCCACGGTCTCGCGGGTGAGCGAGGACCAGCTGTTCTACCTCATGTCCCGGGGTATGGAGGAGACCGAGGCCATGGCCATGATCGTGCGCGGGTTCGTCGAGCCCATCGCGCGCGAGCTGCCCATGGAGTACGCACTCGAGCTCAACCGCCTCATCGAGCTGCAGATGGAAGGGTCCGTCGGCTGACATGACTCTCACGACCGATCACACGCGCGCTGTTGCCGACGGCGCCCACTCCCACGGCGTCGTCAAGCCCCAGGGCTCACGCGCCGAGCGCCTCACGTCCTTCTCCCTGGAGGACATCCCCGTGCCCAACGGGCGCGAGGAGGAGTGGCGCTTCTCCCCGGCCGACCGCCTCCAGCCGCTGTTCCAGGCGGACCTGGGCTCCTCCGGCGTCACCGTCGAGGTGACCGCCGCCCCCGAGGTCAAGGTGGAGACCGTCGCCCGCGACGACGCCCGCCTGGGCACCGCCGGCAAGCCCGGCGACCGCACCGCCGTCACCGCGTGGAACGCCTTCGAGCAGGCCACCGTCGTGACGGTGCCGGCCGAGGCCGTGGCCTCCGACGTCACCTCCGTGCGGCTGACCGGCGTGTCCACGGACGCGACCGCCGCCCACGTGCTGGTCCGCGCCGAGCGGCACTCCGAGGCCGTCGTGGTCATCGACCACAACGGCGTCGGCTCGCTCGCCGAGACCGTCGAGATCGTGGTCGAGGACGGCGCGCACCTGACCGTCGTCAGCGTCCAGGACTGGGCCGAGGGTGCCGTGCACGCCTCCTCGCACCGCGCCCGCCTGGGCCGCGACGCCAAGCTCAAGCACGTCGTGGTGACGTTCGGCGGCGACGTCGTGCGCATCACGCCGGACGCCGAGTTCACCGCCGAGGGCGGCGACGTCGAGATGGTGGGTCTGTACTTCGCGGACACCGACCAGCACCAGGAGCACCGCCTCTTCGTGGACCACGCGGTGCCGGAGTGCAAGTCCCGCGTGACCTACAAGGGCGCCCTGCAGGGCTCCGGCGCGCACACCGTGTGGGTTGGCGACGTGCTGATCCGCGCGAACGCCGAGAACACCGACACCTACGAGCTCAACCGCAACCTGGTCCTCACGGACGGCGCGCGCGCTGACTCGGTGCCGAACCTCGAGATCGAGACCGGCGAGATCGCCGGCGCCGGCCACGCCAGCGCCACCGGCCGCTTCGACGACGAGCAGCTCTTCTACCTCCAGGCCCGGGGCATCCCCGAGATCGAGGCCCGCCGGCTCGTCGTGCGCGGCTTCTTCGCCGAGCTCATCCACGAGATCGGCGTCCCGTCGGTCGAGGAGCGCCTGCTCGCCTCCATCGAGGCCGAGCTGGAGAAGTCGATGAGCGTCATCACCGGGGCACCGGCCGAGGCTCCGACCGCATGACCGCGCAGCTGGCCTGCATGACCGACGACCTGGGACCGGAGGAGGCGATGCTCGTGGAGCTCGACGGCGCCGACGGCGCCCCGGTCCCGGTCGCGGTGGCCCGCGACGCCGACGGCAACTTCCACGCCGTCTCGGACATCTGCTCGCACGGCGCCGTCTCGCTGTCCGACGGCGAGGTCGAGGGCTGCCTCGTGGAGTGCTGGCTGCACGGTTCCCAGTTCGACCTGCGGACCGGCATGCCCGTGCAGCTCCCGGCTGTGCGCCCCGTGCCCGTCTACCCGGTGACCGTCGACGGCGAGCGCGTGCTCGTCGACATCGACGTGACCGTCCCCGTCTCCTGAACCACTGACTTCCGCAACCCTGGAGTAACAGATATGCCCACCCTCGAGATCCGCGACCTGCATGTCAGCGTCGAGACCAAGGAAGGCCCCAAGCCGATCCTGCGCGGCGTCGACCTGACGATCGCCAGCGGTGAGACCCACGCGATCATGGGCCCCAACGGCTCGGGCAAGTCCACCCTGGCCTCGGCGCTCGCCGGCCACCCCAAGTACACCGTCACCTCGGGCACCGTCACGCTCGACGGCGAGAACCTGCTGGAGATGACCGTCGACCAGCGCGCCCGCGCCGGTCTGTTCCTGGCCATGCAGTACCCGGTCGAGGTCACCGGCGTCTCCGTCGCGAACTTCCTGCGGACCGCCAAGACCGCCATCGACGGCACCGCCCCCGCCCTGCGCACCTGGGGCAAGGAGGTCAAGGGCGCGATGGAGAACCTCCGCATGGACCCGGCCTTCGCCGAGCGCTCCGTGAACGAGGGCTTCTCCGGCGGTGAGAAGAAGCGCCACGAGATCCTGCAGATGGAGCTCTTCAAGCCGCGCTTCGCCATCCTCGACGAGACCGACTCGGGCCTCGACGTCGACGCGCTGCGCATCGTGTCGGAGGGCGTGAACCGCGCCAAGGAGAACACCGAGGTCGGCGTTCTGCTCATCACGCACTACACGCGCATCCTGCGCTACATCAAGCCCGACTTCGTGCACGTCTTCGTCGACGGCAAGATCGCCGAGGAGGGCGGCTCCGAGCTGGCCGACCGCCTCGAGGAAGAGGGCTACGACAAGTACGTCGGCGCGAACGCGACGGCCACGGCCTGACCGACCGCTGAGGCACTTCGAGGAGACAAGATGACCACCACCACCGTGCGACCGGGCGACCCGGCGCTGCAGCCCGCCGAGACCGGCTCGCTCTCCACCACCGAGCTCGCCGCCGTCCGGGCGGACTTCCCGCTGCTCGAGCGCACGGTGCGGGGTGGTCAGCCCCTCGTGTACCTGGACTCCGCCGCCACCTCCCAGAAACCCCAGGTGGTGCTGGACACCGAGGTGGACTTCTACGAGCAGCGCAACGCCGCGGTCCACCGCGGCGCGCACCAGCTCGCGGAGGAGGCCACCGAGGCGTTCGAGCAGGCGCGCGCGGCCGTGGCCGCGTTCGTGGGTGCCGACGAGGGCGAGATCGTCTGGCAGCCGGGCGCGACCGCGGCGATCAACGTCGTCGCGTACGCCTTCTCCAACGCGACCCTGGGTCGCGGGGGAGAGGCCGCCGCGCGGTTCCGGCTGGCGCCGGGCGACGAGATCGTGGTCACCGAGGCCGAGCACCACGCCAACCTCGTGCCGTGGCAGGAGCTGTGCGCCCGCACGGGCGCCGTCCTGCGCTGGATCCCGGTGGCCGACGACGGCCGGCTCGACCTCTCGGACCTCGACTCGATCCTGACGGAGCGGACCAAGGTGCTGGCCTTCGGGCACGTGTCGAACGTGACCGGAGCGATCGCGCCCGTGGCCACGCTCGTGGCGGCGGCCAAGCGGGTCGGGGCGCTCACCGTGCTCGACGCCTGCCAGTCCGTGCCGAACATGCCCGTGGACCTGCACGCGCTCGACGTCGACTTCGCCGCGTTCAGCGGCCACAAGATGCTCGGCCCCACCGGCGTCGGCGCCCTGTACGGGCGGCGCGAGCTGCTGGAGGCCATGCCGCCGACGGTGACCGGCGGGTCCATGGTCGAGGTCGTGACCATGGAGTCCACCACGTACGCGCCGCCGCCGCAGCGCTTCGAGGCGGGCACCCAGATGGTCGCCCAGGCCGTCGGCATGGGCTGCGCGGCGGAGTACCTCGGTGAGCTCGGTATGGCGGGCGTGGCCCGGCACGAGACCGAGCTCGCGGCCGAGATGCTGAAGATCGCCGACATCCCGGGCGTGCGGGTGATCGGCCCGCTCGACACCGCCGACCGGCTCGCCGTGGTCTCGTTCGTGGTCGACGGCGTGCACGCGCACGACGTCGGGCAGGTGCTGGACGACAAGGGCATCGCCGTGCGGGTGGGCCACCACTGCGCGCAGCCGCTGCACCGCCGGTTCGGCGTGGCCGCCACGGCGCGCGCGTCGGCGTCGGTCTACACGACGGTCGAAGAAGTTGTGGCGTTCCGGGAAGCGTTGGCGGGGGTCCGCGCGTTCTTCGGAGCAGAGTGATCTCGTCCATGAGATCTGTCGCGGTGAGATCTAGAAAGGCAGCGTCGTGAGCACGCTCGAGCAGATGTACCAGCAGGTGATCCTGGACCACGCGAAGCACCCGGTGGGCCGCGGGCTCGTCGACGTCGCCTCCGTGGAGGGGCACCTCGCGGGGGAGTCGCACCAGGTGAACCCGACGTGCGGTGACGAGGTGACCCTCCGGGTCGACGTCACGCCGGAGGGTTCCGTGGCGGGCGTCTCCTGGGAGGGGCAGGGATGCTCCATCTCGCAGGCGTCCGTGTCGGTCATGACGTCGCTGGTCGAGGGCGCGGACCTCGCCGAGGTGGCGCGGCTCGACGGCCTGTTCCACGACCTGATGTCGTCCCGCGGCAAGGGCCTGGGCGACGACGACGCCGAGGACGCCCTCGGCGACGCGACCGCCTTCACGGGCGTGTCGCAGTACCCCGCCCGGATCAAGTGCGCGCTGCTCGGCTGGGCGGCGCTCAAGGACTCGCTGGCGCGCAGCGGCGCGCTGGCCACGAGCTGAGGAGAGACCGATGACTGAGGCGAGCACCGACGTCGGGCAGGATGCCCCGGCCGCTCCGGCCGAGGGTGTTGGCCCTTCGCCCACCACCGTGGTGGACGTCGAGGAGGCCATGCGTGACGTGATCGACCCCGAGCTGGGGATCAACGTCGTGGACCTGGGCCTGATCTACGGCATCCAGGTGGACCAGAACAACCACGCGACCATCGACATGACGCTCACGTCGGCGGCCTGCCCGCTGACCGACGTCATCGAGGACCAGAGCGCCCAGGCGCTCGAGGGCCTCGTGGACGGGTTCCGCGTGAACTGGGTCTGGATGCCACCGTGGGGTCCGGAGAAGATCACGGACGACGGCAAGGAGCAGCTGCGGATGTTGGGCTTCAACGTCTGACCCGATGCTCTGAACAGCAATAACGCACGCCCCGGCACCCTCATGGGAGCCGGGGCGTCGTCATGGGCGGACCAGGGCCCGACGACGGCATCGGGCGTACGGTCTCAACCTGCGAGCGTTCCGGCGCGTGGGTAGGGGCATGGAGACACTCTTGGGAAGACGGGTCGAGGTCCGGGTGGGCGGCCGGTCGCGGGACGAGGAGTTCGTCGCGTTCGTGGAGGCCGAGGGCCCGTACCTGTACCGGACGGCGTTCTTCCTGGTCGGCGAGCGCGCCGCGGCCGAGGACCTGGTCCAGGGCACCTTCGAGCGTGTCTACCGGCGCTGGGACGCGGCCCGGGCGGGGAGCCCGCGCGCGTACGCGCGGAAGGTGCTGGTCAACCTCAGGACCGACACGTGGCGCCGGACGCGGCTGACCGACACCCCTGGTGACGACAGCCTCCCGGTAGCGCACGAGGAGGACCACGCCGTGCAGGTGGCGCTCCGGGACGAGCTCGCCCGCGCGCTGGGGAGCCTCTCGCCGCAGCAGCGCCGGGTCGTGGTGCTGCGGCACATCCTCGACCTGCCGGAGGCGGAGGTCGCCCGCGAGATCGGGCGATCGGTCGGCACCGTCAAGGCCGCGAGCTCCCGGGGCCTCGACCGGCTCCGCTCGCTCCTGACCGACGTCGACCCGGAGGCCGTCGACGAGCCGGTGTTCGACGGGCACGAGACGCTGACCCGGAGCAAGGCCGTGGCGGCGCGGCAGGCGCGCCGCAACGTCGCGCTCGGCGCGGCCGCGGTCGCGGTGTGCGCGTTCCTCGGCCTGGTCGTGCACGGTCCGGTCGGCATGCCGGTGCTGGACGCCGTGACGAGCCCGGCACACCGCTGGCTCGTCGAGACGTTCGGCCTGCCCTCGGTCGACGCGGACCGCGACGACGCCCCGGTCCGGGACGAGGACGCGGTGACCGGGCAGGACGACGCCGTCGGGCTGGGCGATCTCGACATCCCCGAGATGGCGGCCGCAGTGCCCGGCTGCGCCGGCCAGGATCTCCCCACGCCGGACGCGACCGGGACGATCCCGGTACCCGCGGACGCCCCGACCGGTGACTACACGATCGTCCGGGCGCTCGACGCAGACGACGCCCGTCCCGCGGTCGAGTGCGTCGACTACGTCACCGAGCACCGGGTGGGCCTCGGCACCCCGCCGAAGATCATGGTCGGGACCTTCATCGGGATCGATCCCAACGTCCCGTTCGCGGTCCGTCGCGACGGCACGCTGCTCGCCGCACTGGCCCGGCCCGACGTCGGCCCGGGGTCCGAGCCGGTCACCGCGCTGGCGCGGCCCGTGGCCACCGGGTCGGGCGGCTCCGTCCTGGAGCACTGGCAGCTCTCGACCGGCGCGCCCGAACCGTCCGACCCGTCCGGCGCCGACGCCGAGCCGCGTGCCTACGAGGGTGTCGGCAGCCCGGTCCTCACCGACACGCATGTCGCCTGGGGCGAGGGACAGCTCGACGATACCGAGCCGGCCGTGATCAAGGTGCAGGGGCCGGACGGCGAGGTCCGGACCGTCGCGCGCTACGAGCCGGACCCCGCACGGAGCTTCTGGAAGGTCGCCGCGGGCGGGCACACGCTCGCGATCCTGCAGCTCACGGAGGACGGCTTCGGTGCGGCGGACCGGTGCGTGGGGTCCGTCGACCTGGTCGACCTGGACGCACCCGACGCCGACGTCGCCCGCGACGTGGTCACGGACGTGTGCGCGATCTCCGACGGCGAGGACGGCGTCGTCGTGTCCCGCAACCCCGCCGAGGGACCCAGCACGATCGGACTGCTCTCGGCCGGATCCGGCCTGCGCGACCTCGTGCGCCTCGACCAGGACACCGCGTGGAACCACTACGCGTACCTGTCCGGCGACACGCTGATGTTCGAGATCGGCCAGTGGATGGTGGCGCTCGACACGGGCTCGCGGGAGGCCACGGTCGTGCGGGAGGACGCCGGGTGGACGGTCGGCGCGTTCGACGACGGCATCCTCTGGGCCGACGGCGTGCACATCTACTTCCTGCGGCTGGAACCGAAGGACGGAGTGGCCGTGCCGGCCCTGACCACGCTCGGGCCCGAGGCGGACGGGGTCTCGTGGCTGGACGCCGCGGGCGCCGGGAGCCGGGTGGTGTGGACCGAGCACGACCGCGCGGACATGGAGCGGCTGCAGGAGAAGGACTCCTACGGGTTCGGCGAGCTGGAGCAGACCCTGGTGTACGTGCGGACGTCCTGGTGAGGTCACGGGCCGGCGCTCGCCACGGAGGGCGCGTCAGCCCGGACGCGTCACGTCCTCGTCGGGCACCGCGTCGACCGCGCCGGCGACATAGGCGCGGCGGATCCAGCTCGCGATGACCGGGACGGTCTCCTCGTGCTGCTCCAGGAGCAGCTCGGCGACGGTCATGTCCCGGGCATCGTCCATCGGCACGCCGGCCGCCGCCATCGCGTCCACGAGCTCGTTGCGTTCCGCGGTCATCCGTGCAGCCTCCCCCTGCGTGATGCGCTGCTGAGCCGCGTCTGACTCCTCTCGACCGTAACCTCGATGACTTGTGATCGAAAGCCGGGGAGCCGGGGGGCGACCTGCACCCGGTCCGCCGGAGGGGGCCCGGCACCGGCGGGTGGCATGACACATGTCACCCGTCGGTGCGTCGATCCTCCCGAGCGCCGGTGACGGCTCGTCACTGGGGCCGCGCGAGCCCCGCGCCGAGACTGGTCGGACCGACCTCGGGGGCTGGTCGACTCGCACGACGGCTGCTCCCCGGGGTGAAGCTCTCTGCCGGAGGAAGGTCACGATGCGAGACCGCGCGAAGCCGTCCCAGAACGACGACGGGCCTGCCACATCCGTACCCGACGAGTCCCGGCCGCGAGGCCAGAGGTGGCCACGGCCACCCCGAAGCAGAGCGCGGCGCGGGGTCGCCGTGACGCTGGCGGTGGGCCTGGTGGCGTCGGTGGGTGCCGCCGCCGGCCTGCCCGCCATGGCCGACGACCGGGCCACCACGACGACGACCGCCACGACGACGGCGTCCGCGGTGGCGGAGGCGCCCGTCCCGGCGCCGGCCGAGTGGGGCGCCTGTCCCACGGACGTCGTCGTCGATGCCGCGCCGTACGTGCTCGACTGCGCCACCGTGCAGGTGCCCCTGGACTACGCCGAGCCCGAGGGCGAGCAGATCGACCTGACGATCTCCCGGATGGCCAGCACCGACCCGGAGAAGCGCCGCGGCATCCTGCTGCTGAACCCGGGCGGCCCGTCGGGCTCGGGGCTCACGCTGTCGACGCTGATGGCGTCCAAGGGGCTGCCGAAGAGCGTGCGTGACGCCTACGACATCATCGCCATGGACACCCGCGGCATCGGGCACTCGACGGCCGCCCGCTGTGGCTTCACCGCGGAGACCCCGCACTTCGGCAACCTGCCGCCGTACGCGGTGGACGAGGCCGCGGTCGACGCGCAGGCGAAGGTCGTCGAGGGCATCGCCGAGCAGTGCGCCTCGTCGCCCGACGCCGAGCTGCTGCGGCACCTGAACACGCCCAACACGGCACGCGACCTGGACCAGATCCGGGCCGCGCTGGGCGAGGAGAAGGCGAGCTTCCTGGGCTACTCCTACGGCAGCGGCCTCGGCGCCACGTACGACGCGATGTTCCCTGACCGGGCCGACCGCGTCGTGCTGGACAGCAACATCGGTGACACGCACCTGAACCAGGACGTCATCCGCCTGTGGGGTCCCGGCATGGAGGAGACGTTCCCCGACTTCGCGAAGTGGGCGGCCAAGCGGCACGCCACCTACGGGTTCGGGCGTACGCCGGCACAGGTCCGCGCCACCTACTTAGAGCTGGCCGAGCGGCTCGACGAGGAGCCGCTGGCCGGCGTCGACGGCGTGCTCTTCCGGATGGGTACCTTCGGGCCCCTCTACAGCCCCGCGGGGTACCCCAGGATCGCCGAGCTCTGGGAGGCGGTCCTGACCGACGACGCGGCTGCGGTCAAGGAGCAGCTGGCCGACGTGCCGGCGGGTACGCCGAGCGGCGCCCTCGACGGGACGGCGACGGACGGGTCCGACGCCGCGGCCGACGCCGAGGAGCCCTGGGCGCTCGACAACGCCCTGACGGTGTTCCTCGCGGTGAGCTGCAACGACTCCGACTGGGCCGAGGACGTGCAGCACTACAAGGACACCGTGGCCGCGGACCGGGCGGCGTACCCGATGTTCGGTGCCGCGGGGGCCAACATCACGCCGTGCGCCTACTGGCCGTACGAGCCCGTCGAGCAGGCGGAGATCTCACCGGAGGGCAAGCGGAACGTGCTGATCGTGCAGAACGAGCGCGACCCGGCCACGCCGCTGGCCGCCGCGCAGCGCACCCGGGAGGCGTTCGGCGACCGGTCGCGCCTGGTGACCGTCGACAACAGCGGGCACGGCGCCTACCTGCTGCACGACAACCCGTGCGCGCTGGAGACCACCACGAAGTTCCTGGTGGACGGCTCGCTGCCCAAGCGGGACGTGTCGTGCCGGGCCGGCTGACCGCCTGATCCGCGGGCATGTGGTGACCGCGCCGGCGCCCCGGGTTCCCGGGG
>NZ_JBHVEG010000168.1:0-13570 GCF_042802395.1 Promicromonospora sp. NPDC057488 | reverse complement strand
GGCGCTGATCAGCGCTCCGGCCCCGTTTCCGTACGTCGAGGGTGCTACGCGCTCTTCTCGCGCGGCTGACGGCCCCGCACGGGGCTCTTGCGCGGCACGACGGTCGGGTTCACGTTGTCGAGCACCACGGAGCGGGTGATGACCACGCGCTCGACGTCGTCGCGGCTCGGCACGTCGAACATGACCTGCTGGAGCACCTCTTCGAGGATGGCCCGCAGGCCGCGCGCCCCGGTGCCGCGGAGCAGGGCCTGCTCGGCGATCGCCTCGACGGCCTCCTCGTCGAACTCCAGCTCCACGCCGTCGATCTCGAACATGCGCTTGTACTGCTTCACCAGCGCGTTCTTGGGCTCCGTCAGGATCCGGACCAGCGCGTCGCGGTCGAGGGAGGAGACGGAGGCGATGACGGGCAGGCGGCCGATGAACTCGGGGATCAGGCCGTACTTCTGCAGGTCCTCGGGTCGCACCTCGGCGAAGAGGTCCTCGTCCCGGGCGATGGACTCCATGGGGGCGCTGAACCCGATGCCGCGCTTGCGGGACCGGGCGGCCACGATGTCGTCCAGGCCGGCGAAGGCGCCGGCCACGATGAACAGCACGTTCGTGGTGTCGATCTGGATGAACTCCTGGTGCGGGTGCTTGCGCCCGCCCTGCGGCGGCACCGACGCGGTGGTGCCCTCGATGATCTTCAGGAGTGCTTGCTGGACGCCCTCGCCGGAGACGTCGCGCGTGATCGACGGGTTCTCGGCCTTGCGGGCCACCTTGTCGACCTCGTCGATGTAGATGATGCCCGTCTCGGCCTTCTTGACGTCGTAGTCCGCGGCCTGGATGAGCTTGAGGAGGATGTTCTCGACGTCCTCGCCCACGTAGCCGGCCTCGGTCAGCGCTGTCGCGTCCGCGATGGCGAACGGCACGTTGAGCATCTTCGCGAGCGTCTGCGCCAGATACGTCTTGCCCGTGCCCGTGGGGCCGATGAGCAGGATGTTCGACTTGGCGATCTCGACCGGGTCCTGGTCGTCGGGGTTGATCGAGCGCCCGGCCTCGCCGGCCTGGATGCGCTTGTAGTGGTTGTAGACGGCGACGGCCAGGGCGCGCTTGGCGGGGTCCTGGCCGATGATGTACTGCTCGAGGAAGTCGAAGATCTCGCGCGGCTTGGGCAGCTCTGTCAGACCGAGCTCCGCAGCCTCACCGAGCTCTTCCTCGATGATCTCGTTGCACAGCTCGATGCACTCGTCGCAGATGTAGACGCCGGGTCCGGCGATCAGCTTCTTCACCTGCTTCTGCGACTTGCCACAGAAGTTGCACTTCAGCAGTTCCGCGCCGTCACCGATTCGCGCCACTACCTGTCTCCTCGCCTTGTGCACCCTCGCGGAGTCCTGCACGGGCCGGCTGGCCCAGCAGATCCGCGACGTCGAGCGGTCTCAGATCCATTTCACACCACCGGTGGCCTGTTGTCAGCCGGGCGGCCCGGCGGGTCGCCCGACCGATTTTCACCAGATCATGACAATTTTGTCAGATTCTGCGCGGCGTGTCCCACAATGCCCGACGCCGGGGCAGATCGTCCACCGCTATTGGTGGCACGGCCCCGGCGCCGGGAGGCTGCGGCCTCGGACGGACCGACCGGAGGGTCAGTTCGTCACGACCGCGACGGGCTTGCGCGACTGGAGCACCTCGTCCACCAGGCCATACTCCTTGGCCTGAGCGGCGGTGAGGATCTTGTCGCGCTCGATGTCGTCGCGCACCTGCTCCTGCGTCTTGCCGCTGTGCGTCGCGAGCGTCAGCTCGAGCCACTCCCGCATGCGGATCAGCTCGTTCGCGTGGATCTCGATGTCCGAGGCCTGCGCGTAGCCGCCACCCTCCATCGCGGGCTGGTGGATCAGCACGCGCGAGTTCGGCAGCGCGAGACGCTTGCCCGGCTGGCCGGCGGCCAGCAGGACCGCGGCGGCCGACGCGGCCTGACCCAGGCACACGGTCTGGATCTGCGGCTTGATGAACTGCATGGTGTCGTACAGCGCCGTCATGGCTGTGAACGAGCCACCCGGCGAGTTGATGTACATCATCACGTCGCGGTCCGGGTCCTGGGTCTCCAGGACCAGGAGCTGGGCCATGACGTCGTCCGCGGACGCGTCGTCGACCTGGACGCCCAGGAAGATGATGCGGTCCTCGAACAGCTTGGTGTACGGGTCCTGGCGCTTGAAGCCGTACGCGGTGCGCTCCTCGAACTGCGGGAGCACGTAGCGTGCGGACGGCATGGCGCCGGCGGTGGCAAAAGGCATCCGTGCACCCGAACGGGCGCCGGCGAGGCGCTCTGCGGCTGCGACGAACTGGGCTTCAGGACTCACGGTCATCTCCTCTTGAGAAAGCTCTTGATGCGTTTCCGGGCGGTCAGCTGTTCATGCCGCCGCCGCCGGCCAGCGCAGCGGTCTCGACGACGTGGTCGACGAAGCCGTACTCCAGTGCCTCGGAGGCCGTGAACCAGTTGTCGCGGTCGTTGTCCTTGATGATCGTCTCGAGCGACTGACCGGTCTGCTCGGCGGTCAGCTCGGCGAGCACCTTCTTCATGTGCATGATGAGCTGCGCACCGATCCGCACGTCGGTGGCCGTGCCACCGATCCCGCCGGACGGCTGGTGCATCAGCACGCGGGCGTGCGGCGTGATGTAGCGCTTGCCCTTGGTGCCGGAGGACAGCAGGAACTGCCCCATGGAGGCCGCCATGCCCATCGCGACCGTCGCCACGTCCGGCTTGATGAACTGCATGGTGTCGTAGATCGCCATACCGGCCGTGATGGAGCCGCCCGGCGAGTTGATGTACAGCCAGATGTCCTTGTCGGGGTCCTCGGCCGCGAGAAGCATCATCTGCGCGCTGATCGCGTTCGCGTTCTCGTCGCGCACCTCCGACCCCAGCCAGATGATGCGCTCCTTGAGCAGCCGGTTGTAGATGGAGTCGTTGAGCCCGAATCCAGCACCCTCCGCCCGTGCTACCGGCCCGGCATCCATCCGCAGCAGATCGTTCACGTCCATCTCCTCGGTTCTGACTCTCGTCTGTGGACCACGTCCTAAGACGTCGTGTCGCTCGACCCTAACGTGCCTCGTGCCGCCAGAACTTCCGATTCGGCGGCCGTTTCGCCTACAGCGCACCGGTGCTGCCCACGGCGAAGTCGGACCGAACGCGGACGGCGGTCCGCACCCTCGCGCGAAGGGTGCGGACCGCCGTCGGACGTCCTGCTCCGGCCCGTCCGGGCCGGGGGTGCGTCAGGCCTTCGCCGGCTCCGACGTCTCGGCCTCGGTGCCCTCGGGCTCCTCGGCGTCGGCGGCCTCCTGGGCCTGCGCCACGGCGTCGCTCAGCGCGGCCTGGGCCTCGTCGGCCTCGTCCGAGCCGATGAACTCGCTCAGGTCCACGACGTTGCCGTCGGAGTCCTTGACCTCGATCTGGCGCAGCGCGACCGCGAGGGCCTTCGAGCGCGCGACCTCGCCGACCATGGCCGGGATCTGCCCGCCCTGCTCGAGGGTCTTGATGAACTCGCTCGGCTCCATGCCGTACTGCTGCGAGGCGCTCACCAGGTACTCGACGAGCTCGCCCTGGCTGACCTGAACCTTGAGCTTCTCGGCGAGGGTGTCGAGCAGGATCTGGTTCTTGATGGCCTTGGTGGCGTCCTCGGTGACCTCGGCACGGTGCTCGTCGTCCTCGAGGCGGCTCTCGGACTCGAGGTGACGGTGCACCTCGGCCTCGACCACGCCGGACGGCACGGGGACCTCGACGGTCTCCAGCAGCTTCTCCATGAGGGCGTCACGCGCGGTGACGGCCTGGTTGGAGGTCTTGATGCCGGCGACCTGGGTCTTCAGGTCGTCCTTGAGCTCCTCCAGCGTGTCGAACTCCGAGGCGAGCTGGGCGAAGTCGTCGTCCACCTCGGGCAGGTCGCGCTGCTTGACGGAGGTCGCCGTGACGGTCACGTCGGCGTCCTGGCCCTCGTGGTCTCCGCCGGCCAGCGGCGCCTTGAAGGTGGTGGTCTCCTCGGCGGACAGGCCGGTCAGGGCCTCGTCCAGCCCCTCGAGCATGTTGCCCGAGCCGATCTGGTACGAGACGCCCGACACGGAGTCGACCTCCTCGTCACCGATGACGGCCTTCAGGTCGATGACGACGTAGTCGCCCTCGACGGCGGGGCGGTCCACGCCCACGAGGGTGCCGAAGCGCTCGCGCAGGGCGTCCAGGCGCTCGGTGACGTCCTCGTCGGTCACCTCGGTGGAGTCGACGGTCAGCTCGACGTCGGAGAGCTCGGGGAGCTCGATCTCGGGGCGGACCTCGACCTCGGCGGTGAACTTCAGCTGGCCCTCGCCGGCCTTCGCCGGGACCTCGGTCACGTCGACCTCGGGCTGGGCGAGCGGACGCAGGTCGGTCTCGCCGAGCGCGTCACGGTAGAACCCGGAGAGCCCGTCGTTCACGGCGTGCTCGATCACGGCACCCCAGCCGACCCGCTGCTCGATGATGCGCGGCGGGACCTTGCCCTTGCGGAACCCGGGGACGTTCACCTGCTCCGCGATGTGCTCGTAGGCGTGATCGATGCTCGGCTTGAGCTCGTCGTAGTCCACCTCGACGGTCAGCTTGACCTTGGTGGGCTCCAAGGTCTCGACGGCGCTCTTCACTTCGATGGTCTCCAGAATGTCGGGGGTGCGCGCACGCCGGCGTACTGCGTCCCGGGTGGCGCGGGGATGCTCTGCTCTGTTGCTCAGCTGCTCGCTGACAGCGACGTACGACAGGCGCACGGGCAACCCGTCCATGGTACGCCTGGACGCCACGGGCGCCGAATGCAGACGGGTGGCCTGCGGCACAGCGGCCGCAGACCCGTCAGCGCCCCATCCCCGCGGTGAGACCCGCGACGATCTGGCGCGTCGCGACGAGGAACAGCACCACGAGCGGCAGCGTCGCGATGACCAGGCCCGCGAACAGGGTGGACCAGGAGGTCTGGTACTCGCCGAAGAAGGTCGTCAGGCCCACGGGCAGCGTGTACTGCGCCCGGTCGCGCACGAGGATGAGCGGGTAGAAGAAGTCGTTCCAGATGGGCACGAAGCGGAAGACCACCACCGTCGCGACGGCGGGCCGCACCAGCGGCAGCAGCACCGACCAGAAGGTGCGCAGCGGGCCGGCGCCGTCGATCCGGGCGGCGTCCTCCAGGTCGACCGGGAGCTGGCGCAGGAACGTGGCCAGGACGAACACCGAGAACGGGATCGAGACGGCGGAGTAGACCAGGATCAGCCCCGTCCGCGTGGATGCGAGCCCGATCGTGTCGAGCAGGTAGAAGATCGGCACGATCATCAGGAACACGGGCATCATCAGGCCCGAGACGAAGACCTGCTCGATCACCGTCATGAGCCGCGACCGGGACCGCGCCAGCGCGTAGGCCGCCAGCAGCGACACCGCCGTCGACAGCAGGACGGACAGCGTGGTGACCAGCACCGAGTTGAGGAAGTAGGTCGAGAACGACGCCTCGACCCACGCCTCGCGGTAGGCGTCCAGCGACGGGCTGTGCGGCAGGCCGAGCGGCTCCACCACCAGCTCCTGGTCGGTGCGGAACGAGTTCCACACCATGATCAGCAGCGGCAGCAGCGCGACGGCGGCGTAGCCCCACAGCAGGGTGCTGACCGCCGCGCGCCTCACGTCAGCCTCCGCTCGACGCGGCGGAACCACTGCGTGAACAGCACCGAGATGCCGACGATCACCAGGAACAGCACGATCGCCACGGCCGACGAGATGCCGATCGCGTTGGAGGCGCCCGAGTGGAACGCCGTCCGGTAGAAGAGGAGCGACATGACGTCGGTGGCGCCGGCCGGGCTGCCGCTGGATCCGCCCAGGGCGTACGGGATCGGGAACGCCTCCATGGAGAAGATGAACGTCAGCACGCTCACCGTGCCGATCACCGGCAGCAGGAGCGGCAGCGTGACGTGCCAGAACCGCTGGCGGGAGGTCGCGCCGTCGAGCATCGCGGCCTCCTCGATCGCCGGGTCGAGCGCGCCGAGCGCGGCGCCGTAGACCAGCAGGGGGAAGCCGACCCACTGCCACGCGGTCACGAGCACGACCACCCACAGGGCGGTGTCGGGGTCGCCCAGCCAGGGCTGGGCCACCGCGTCGAGGCCGACGGCGCGCAGCGCGGCGTTGACCGGGCCGAACAGCGGCGAGAGCAGCAGCGACCAGAGGTAGCCCACGACCAGCGGCGAGACCAGGTACGGCATGGTGTACAGCACCTGGAACAGCCGGCGCAGGCGGCCGCGGTGGTGCAGCGCGTAGGCCAGCAGCAGGCCCACCGAGTTCTGCACCACCATCGCCCCGGCGAACAGCAGCGCGTTGTGCCCGAACGCGCGCGGGAGCTGGGTCGCGTACGGCTCGGTGGTGAACAGCGCGACGAAGTTGTCCAGCCCCACGAACGCGTCCTGCGCGGTGCCGCGCCAGGAGAACAGCGAGTAGGTCAGCGCCGTCGCCATCGGGTAGAGCACGAACACCGCGAACAGCGCGGCCGCGGGCAGCAGGAAGAGCAGCGCGACCGGCGTGGGCAGGGCCGCGGCTCGACGACGCCGGCTCACTCGCCCGGCGTCCACCAGGCCGACAGGCCGTCCTGGATCACGTCGGCGGCACCCTCGGCGTCGGTGTCGCCGAGGAACAGCTTCTGGCCCGCCTCACCCATCAGGTCCGTGCCGACCGGGTCGCCGTAGCGGTAGTCGACGAGCAGGAGGTACGGCGCGGGGTTCTCCAGGTACAGGTCCCACATCTCCTGCTGCAGCGGGTCGGAGAACTCGACACCGGGGATCGGCGAGAACTGCTTGAGCTCGTCGGCCACGAGCTGCCCGAACTCGGGCGTGGCCAGCCAGTTCAGCAGGGTCTCGGCCTCCTCGGGGTGCTCCGTGGTGGCCGACAGGCCCCAGCTCCCGTCCGCGTACCCGGCGCTGACCGGGTGGTCCAGGGCCGAGCCGGGCGGCGGGGGCACCTGGAAGACGCCGAGGTCCAGGTCGGGGTTGGCGTCCTGGAAGAACGCGAGCTCGTACGAGCCGCCGGCGAACATCGCGGCCTGCTCCGAGGTGAACAGCACCTGCGCGTCCGTGTACGGCACGCCGGTGACGTCGTCGGGCATGTACTGCTGGAGGTCCGCCAGGGTCTGGATCGAGTCGACGTAGGCCGGGTCCGTGAAGTCGGTCGCGCCGTCGCGCAGGGCCTGCTGGAAGTCGGCGCCGCCGTACTGGGCGGCGGTCAGGGCGTCGTGCACCGTCGGTACGAACCAGCCGTCGCGTGCGCCGACCGCGAGCGGCGTGACGTCGTGCTCGAGGAGCGTGTCGTTCAGGGCGATGAAGTCGTCCCAGGTCTCGGGCTCGGCCAGCCCGTGCTCCTCGAAGATCGCGGTGTTGTAGTAGACCTGGATGGTCTGGCTGGCCAGCGGCACGCCGTAGACGGCGCCGTCCTCCCGGCCGCGCGAGCCGTCGAGGATGGCGTCGTCGAAGTCCGCGAGCGCCGGGACGACGTCCTCCAGCGGCTGCAGGTTGCCGCCCTCGACGAGCGGCTGGAGCAGGCCGTAGGACCGCACCTGGGCGATGTCGGGGCCGTCGGACCCGGTCAGGCCGGTGCGCAGGATCTGGTCGTACTCGGTGTTGAGGTGGGCCTGGAAGTTCACCGTGATGCAGGGGTTGGCCTGCTCGAACACGTCGAAGATCTGCTCGTACGTCTTGACGTCCTCGGTGCGCCAGGACCAGACGTCCAGGGCGACGGCGTCGCCGTCGCACCCCTCCCCCGCCGCCGCGCCCGGCTCGGGGCTGTCCGCGGACGGCGCGCATGCGCCGAGGGTCAGCGCCACGAGTGCTGCGGCGGCTGTGGCGAGGGTCTTTCTGCGGCTCATGCGGCGGACGCTGCCGGTCGGAGGTCGAGGTGTCAAGCATTTCGACCGAATCGATACGTCGTGTCGGGATCCGCTACCTGGCGCGGGTCGCGTGCCGTGCGATGCGCCGGGCGTCGGCCGCCATCTCGAGGAGCATGCCGCTGATCGGGTTGGTGAAACCCGTGAAGTAGAGGCCGGGCGCGGCCGGGCGGCCGTTGGTCACGAGGGGCTTTCCGCGCTCGCCGAGCACCCCGAGGTGGCCCAGCACGGGTTCGAGCGCGCGCCGGTAGCCGGTGGCGGCGAGGACGACGTCGGGGGTCAGCCGGGCGCCGTCGGCCAGGACCACCTCGGCGCCGTCGAACCGGTCGATGGCGCGCACCACGCGCACGGTGCCGGCCTGGACGGCGGCGACGATGCCGATGTCCTGCAGGGGGACGGAGCCCTGGGCGACGCGGGTCGCGATGCCAACGTCCGGGATCGGCAGCCCGAGGTCGGACAGGTCGGGTACGCCGGCCTTGCGGACGGCCACGCCGACGGCGTCGACGAGGGCGCCCGGCAGGTGTCGCACCAGCACGCCCGTGTACTGCGCGGCCCACGGGCCCTGGTTGCGGGGCACGATGTGCGGCGGCGTCCGGACGGCGAGGTGGACGCTCGCGGCGCCGTTCTCGGCGAGGTCCTGCGCGATCTCGGCGCCGGTGTTGCCGACGCCCGCGACCAGCACGTGCTTGCCCGCGTACGGGGCCGGGTTCCGGTAGCGGCTCGCGTGCGTGACCTCGCCGGGAAAGCCGTCCTGGCCGGGCCAGTCCGGCAGGTGGGGCGTGTGGTTGTACCCGGTCGCGACGACGACGGCGTCGGCCGTGCGGGTGCCGTCGGTGGTGCTGATCGTCCAGCGGCGCGCTGCGTCGCCGTCGGCGGCGAGCCGGTCGAGGCGGGTGACCTCGACGCCGTGCTCGATCCGCAGGCCGTGGTGGGCGGCGTACGCCTCCAGGTAGCGGACGACGTCGTCGCGCGCCACCCAGCGGCCGTACTCACGTGGGATGGCGAGGCCGGGCAGCTTCGAGAGGCCGCGCGTCGTGTGCAGGTGGAGGCGGTCGTAGTGGTGGCGCCAGGCGTTGCCGACGTGCTCCGACTTCTCGAGCACGGTGACGTAGGCACCCCTGGCCTGGAGGGTGGCTGCGGCGGCGAGGCCTGCGGGTCCGGCGCCGATGACGGACACGGTGAGAACCATGGATGGAGCGTAGTGCTCTCCTCCTCCTACTCTGCGGCAGCGGCGGGGTGAGAACAAGACTGCAGTTTCTGGAGCAAAAAACGGACACTCGAGGGGGGCGGCGAGGGGCGCCGTCCGCACCGGGAGGACACCGATGGCAGACATCTGGGACCCGCACGGCAGCCTGCGCCGCATGCTGTGGATCGGCGGCGCGCAGTGGGCCGGCAAGACGACCGTCAGCGACCTGGTCGCCGACCGGCACGGGCTGGCGGCCTACCACTACGACTACCACGCCTCCCGCGGCCACCAGGACCGGTGGGTCGCCCGACGGATCGCGCAGGGGGAGCCCGCGGTGGGTCCCGACGCCGAGGAGCTCTGGGTCAACCACGACCCCGCGACCTTGGCGGCCCAGGTCCTGGCCGGCTTCCCGGCCACGTTCGAGTGGGTGCTCGACGACCTGCGCGCGTGGTTCACGGCCCGCCCCGCCATCGCCGAGGGCTGGGGGCTGCGGCCGGAGCTGGTCGCGCCCCTGATCGACTCGCCCCGCCGCATGGTGGTGCTGGTCCCGACCGAGGAGTTCCGCCGGCACCAGCTCCGCACCGTGCCCCGGGCGCTCGCCGTGGAAGCTCCGGTCAGCGACCCGGCGCTCGCCCAGGCCAACCGCATCGAGCGCGACCGCCTGATCGCCGACGACGTGGTGCGCAACGCGCGGCGGCTCAGCGTCCGGGTGATCGAGGTGGACGGGACGCGTGACGCGACCGCGGTGGCGGCGGAGGTCGCGGACGTGTTCGCGCCCTGGTTACCCGCGCCGTCGCCGGTCGGGTGAGGACGCCGGCCGCTCAGTCGAGGGGCGGGCCCCAGAGGAGCCTGTGCTCGCGGAAAGCCAGCGTGTCCGCCGAGGTCTCGACGATCACGGCGAGCAGGTCCGTGGTGGCGGTGGTCGCGTGGATCTCGCCGGGCTCCCAGACCGCGGCCTGACCCGGCTCGATGTCCCAGCGCTCGTCGGCGGCGCCGTCCACGCCCCGCGACGTCACGACGCCCGCGCCGGCCAGGATTGCGAGGACCTGGAGCGACGTCGCGGGGTGCTCGCCCAGCAGGCCGCCCGCGACGATCCGCGCGACGTGGACCGTGGTGCGCTCGGCGTCGAGCACCTGCGGGAGGAAGTCCATGTCGACGCCGTCGCTGCCGAACCGGTCGATCTCCCGGGCGGGGAGCTGGATGATCCGCATCGGACGATCTTCTCGTAGGTCCCCGGGGTTCGTCACGCACAGGGAGAGGGTGCCGGGTGGGCTTGAATTCGTTCACCTCAGACACGTCTGATTCGGCTCAGCCGAATAGTGCAGCAGAGCCGAATCAGACCATGCTGAGCCGAACGTAATTCAGGGCACCCGGCACCCACCGGCTGGGTGTGTCTTACCCACCGACGCCGCGCCACGAACGGCGCCGCTCCGAACGGAGCCTCCGAACGGCGCCGGCGCCCCGCCTAGAAGTCGTCCGGCGTGCGGATCTGGTCGCGGATCCAGCCGCCGGCCTCCTTCAGCCGGTCCGTCCCGTACGAGCCGCCGCCGCAGGTGCCCTCGGTGAAGACCGCGCCGGAGCGGTGGTCGTCGGAGAAGTTCCAGTTGGTCCAGCTGATCTTCTTCTGCGCCGCGAGGTCGAGGTAGCGCTGCGCCATCGCGAAGTCGTTGGCGCCCTCCCCGGCGTAGTCCTGGGTGCCGAACTCCGTGATGAACATCGGGATCCGGTCGGCGGCCCGGGACAGCGCGTCCAGGTACTCCTGGCCGTGCGACGCCGCGTAGAAGTGGAACGTGTACATGACGTTGGAGGCGTTGACCGGGTTGTTCACGACCTCGGACTCGCTCGCCCCGTCGGACACGCCCAGCGAGGACCAGGCGCGCGTGCCGAGCAGGATGACGGCGTCCGGGTCCTTCGCGCGGACCACGGGGACGATCTGCTCGTGGTAGCCCTTGATGGTCTGCCACGACACCCCGTTGGGCTCGTTCGCGACCTCGTAGATGATGTTGTTCCTGCCGTTGTTCCGCTCGGCGACGGCCGTGAAGAACGTCTTGGCGCGCTCGAGGTTGAAGTTGGGGTCCCCCGGGTCGAGCATGTGCCAGTCGACGATGGCGTACAGGCCGCGCTCGCTGAGCATGTCGATGTACTGGTTGACCAGCGCGGTGAACCGCGCCGGGTCGGTCTCGTAGCCGTCCTCCTGCACGTACGTCGAGATGCGCATGACGTCGGCGTTCCAGTCGTACGCGAGGGTGTCGAGGGACGCGTCGTCCACGCACTGCGAGTACCACTGCGTGCCGTGCGTGCTCATGCCGCGCAGCTGGATCTGCTTGCCCTGCTCGTTGCACAGGCGGACGCCGCAGACGCTGAGCTGCCCGTTCGCCTCCACGGGAGTGGCGGCCTGCGGGGCGGCG
The DNA here is from genome assembly GCF_042802395.1 of Promicromonospora sp. NPDC057488. Classification (NCBI taxonomy): domain Bacteria; kingdom Bacillati; phylum Actinomycetota; class Actinomycetes; order Micrococcales; family Promicromonosporaceae; genus Promicromonospora; species Promicromonospora sp. NPDC057488. Next base: position 2,090 of record NZ_JBHVEG010000168.1, on the reverse strand, counting down.
GCCGGGGCGGCGTCCGGCACGGGCGCTGCCGCCTCGTGCGTGGCGACCGTCATGGCCGAGAGAGTGGGCGCGACGGCCGCCCCTGTCGCCAGCAACGCGGCTGTGGCGACGGCGACGATGATCGGGGCGCGGCGGAGAACCATGATGAGACCACCTCAGATCGGTCAGGAGCCGGAGCAGGCCGGCGTCGTCGCCCGCCTGCTGGTTCAGTCCCAGGGACGCTAGCAAGATGATCGAGCGGGTGATATCCGGGATTACCACACCGCGTCTACGGGACGGGAGGGTCACGGATGGCGTTCTTTGGCCTACGGTGAGCCCCGACCGCATGACTCGCTCACCCCAGGAGAGACCATGAGCACGTCCGTGGAGCTGACCCGGTTCCGGGTGCTGCCCGAGAGGATCGACGCGATGCTGGCGTCGCGGCCGGCGATGATCGCCGACTTCGAGGCCGACCGCACCGGCTTCCTCGGCGCGCGCCTCGTCCAGCTGCCGGACGACGAGTGGCTCGACATCGTGGAGTGGGCCTCGTCGGAGGACTTCGCGGCGTCCCGCCAGAAGGGCGCCAACCGCCCCGGGATCGCCGCGTTCTTCGCGACGATCAGCTCCCTGGTGACCGCCGAGGAGGGCACGCTCGCCGAGCTCGGGTGACTCCGGGATGACATAGTGTCGGGCCGTCCCCTCCGGACCATCACGATCCGGTTGCCGCACCCGAGGTGGGCCCATGACTGTTCCCCTGACCCTGCGCACGCCCGCGCGACCCGCCGACCAGCCGCAGCCCCCGGACCCCACGGTCCTGGCCGCGGCTCTCGACCGGCTGGAGGAGCACGACGGCGGCGCACCGGGCAGGGACGACGCCGAGGTGCTGCTGCACGCCCGCGGCGCCGACCTGGACCGGCTCCTGGCGGTGGCCGGCGCCCTGCGCGACCAGGGGCTGCGCGAGGCCGGCCGGCCCGGCGTCATCACGTACTCCCGCAAGGTGTTCGTGCCGCTGACGCACCTGTGCCAGGACCGCTGCCACTACTGCATCTTCGTGCAGACGCCGGGCAAGCTCGCCAAGGCCGGCATCTCGCCGTACATGTCGGCGGAGGAGGTGCTGGAGGTAGCCCGGCAGGGCGCCGCACTGGGCTGCAAGGAGGCCCTGCTCACCCTCGGTGACCGGCCGGAGAACCGCTGGCCCGTCGCCCGGCAGTGGCTCGACGACCACGGGTACTCCTCGACGCTCGACTACGTGGGCCACATGGCCCGCCTCATCCTCGACGAGACGGGGCTGCTCCCCCACCTCAATCCCGGCGTCATGTCGTGGGCGGAGCTGCAGCGGCTCAAGCCGGTCGGCCCGTCGATGGGCATGATGCTGGAGACCACGTCATCGCGGCTGTGGACCGAGAAGGGCGAGGCGCACTTCGGCTCCCCCGACAAGGACCCGGCCCTGCGGCTGCGCGTGATCGACGACGCCGGCCGCTCCCGCATCCCGTTCACCACCGGCGTGCTGCTGGGCATCGGCGAGAACTACGCCGAGCGCGTGGACTCGATCCTGGCGCTGCGCGACGCGCACGCCCGGCACGGTCACGTGCAGGAGGTGATCGTGCAGAACTTCCGCGCCAAGTCGGCCACGGCCATGATGGGCGCCGCCGACCTGGAGACGCAGGAGTACGCGGCCGCCGTCGCCGTCACGCGGGTGCTGCTCGGCCCGGGGATGCGCGTGCAGGCCCCGCCGAACCTGACCGACGCCGCCGAGCTCCAGCTCCTGGTGCGCGCCGGCATCGACGACTGGGGCGGCGTCAGCCCGCTCACGCCGGACCACGTGAACCCCGAACGGCCCTGGCCGCACATCGAGGACCTGGCCCGGCTCACCGCCGAGGGCGGGTACACGCTGCGCGAGCGGCTGACCGCGCACCCGCACTACCTGCGCGAGGCGCGGGCCGGTGCGGAGTGGCTCGACGACCGGCTGCGCGACCGGGTCCTGGACCTCGCGGACGACTACGGCCTGGCCCGGCACGACGCCCTCCTGGGCGAGTTCCCCTCCTCCACCTCGTCGGTTGCTGGCGACTCCTCGCTGGTCGGGCTTGTCGAGACCCGGGTCTCGACAAGCC
>NZ_JBHVEG010000167.1:0-13753 GCF_042802395.1 Promicromonospora sp. NPDC057488 | reverse complement strand
CCAGAGCGCCCGGCGGCGGCGCACCTCGCAGAGGGTGAGGGTGTCCGGACTGGGTAGAAGCGCACTTCGGCGATCCCCACAGAATTCTCCCGGGTTCTGTCGGGGGCGGCGGGTACCGTGTCATGCAGCACGCCGACCGGCCCGCCGTGGCGGGCGACGGGCGGCCGAGAGCACGGACGAGCGCAGTACGGACGAGCACAGTGGAGCGTTGACGCACGATGGACGAGTTCTACGAGACCGAGGAACCCGCGACCGGCCAGGCCGATCCCGAGGCGGGCGTCCGGCGTGCGCTCGACACGCTCGACGGCCTCGACGAGCTGCCCCCGGCCGAGCACGTCGCCCGGTTCGAGGCGGTCCACGACGCCCTGCGGGCGCACCTGAGCGGTGACGCCTGACGGTGGCGACGATGACAGCGAGCACGCGCGTGGACGCGGAGCTGGTCCGGCGTGGGCTGGCCCGGTCGCGTCGGCACGCCGCGGAGCTCGTGGCGGCCGGCCGGATCTCGGTGGCCGGCAAGGTGGTGGTCAAGCCGTCCGCGTCGGTGTCCGACGGCGCCGACGTGACCGTCGCGCCCGGGCCCGACCCCGAGCACGACTTCGCGTCGCGCGCCGCCTGGAAGCTGGCCGGCGCCCTCGACGCACTGGCCCGGGTCCCGGGCGCGCCCGTGGTCGAGGGCGCGTTCTGCGCCGACCTGGGCGCCTCGACCGGCGGGTTCACCGACGTGCTGCTGCGCCGCGGGGCCGCCCACGTGGTCGCGATCGACGTCGGCCACGACCAGATCGTGCCCGCGCTGCGCGGCGACGACCGGGTGACCGTGGTCGAGGGCTTCAACGTGCGCGACCTGACGCCGGGCGACCTCGCCCGGAGTCCCGACCTCGTCGTCGCCGACCTCTCCTTCATCTCCCTGACCGTGGTGCTGCCCGCCGTCGCGGGCGTGCTGCGCCCGGGCGCGCAGGCGCTGCTGATGGTCAAGCCGCAGTTCGAGGTCGGCCGCGAGCGGCTGGGCAGCGGCGGCGTGGTCCGCGACCCGGCGCTGCACGTCGAGGCCGTGACCACCGTGCTGCGCGCCGCCGACGGCCTGGGCCTGCGGGCCCGCGCCGTCGTGCCGAGCCCGCTGCCGGGCCCGAGCGGCAACCGGGAGTTCTTCGTCTGGCTCGCCGTCGACCCCGGGGCCTGGGCGGACGAGCACGACCTGGCCCTGGTGGCCGCCGCCGAGACGGCGGTGGCCTGGGACCCCGCGCCGGGTGAGCCCGCCGGGCGGCCAGGCCGCCCGCCCGAGCCGCCGGCCGTCGTCGTGCACGGCTGGGAGGAGCCCGGGACCGAGGCCGAGGCGATCCCGGCGGCCCAGAGGACGCAGCAGCACACCGACGAGCAGAAGGAGCCCAGCCCGTGACCCGGCGAGTGCTCATCGTGACCCATGGCGGCCGCCCCCAGGCGGTCGCGGCACTGGCGGAGGCCCTGCGCGAGCTGAAGGCCGCAGGTTTCGAGTACACGTTGCACGACGACGCGCTCGCCGAGGAGTTCGGCGACCACATGGCGGCCAAGCGTGTCGCCGAGGGCGTGCACAACGCCGAGGCCGTGATGGTGCTCGGGGGCGACGGCACGATCCTGCGCGCCGCCGAGCTGACGCGGGGCACCGACGTGCCGCTGCTGGGCGTCAACCTGGGGCACGTGGGCTTCCTCGCGGAGTCCGAGCGGGAGGACCTGCGTGCCGCCGTCCAGCGGCTCGTGGCCCACGACTACGACGTCGAGGAGCGCGCCACGGTCGACGTCACGGTGCACCTGCCCGGCACGGCGGAGCCCGTGGTCGGGTGGGCGCTGAACGAGGCGACCGTCGAGAAGGCGTCGCGCGACCGCATGCTGGAGGTCGCGATCGGGGTGGACGGCCGCCCGCTGCTGTCGTTCGGCTGCGACGGCGTGGTGATGTCCACCGCCACGGGCTCCACGGCGCACGCCTTCTCGGGCGGCGGCCCCGTCATCTGGCCCGACGTCGACGCCGTGCTCATGGTGCCGCTGTCCGCGCACGCGCTGTTCGCGCGGCCGCTGGTCATCGGCCCGAAGTCGCGCTACACGGTCGACGTGCTGCCGCAGTCGACGGTCGAGGGCGTGCTGACCTGTGACGGGCGCCGGGAGATCCGGCTGCCCCGCGGATCTCGCGTCGTGGTGCGTCAGGGGGGTACGGTGCGCCTCGCACGGCTGTCGAACGCGCCGTTCGCGGACCGCCTCGTGTCGAAGTTCAACCTGCCCGTGTCGGGCTGGCGCGACCGTGTCGGGTCGGGGCACGTCGAGGCGCAAGATGTACCTTCTGACCCAGCCGACACCACACCAGAGACCTAAGGAGTCAGGTGCTCGAGGAGATCGCTATCGAGAACCTGGGCGTCATCCGCTCGGCCCGGGTACCCCTGTCGGACGGCCTGACCGTCATCACGGGCGAGACGGGCGCGGGCAAGACGATGGTGCTCACGGGGCTGAACCTGCTCATGGGCGCCAAGGCCGACCCCCAGTCGGTGCGCCCGGGTGCGACGTCGGCCGCGGTCGAGGGGCGGGTGCGCGTCTCCGGGCGTGACGCCGTGCTGGGCCGGGTCGACGAGGCGGGCGGCGAGGTGGAGGACGACGGCACCGTCGTGATCCTGCGCACCATCGCCGACGGCCGCTCGCGCGCCCACCTGGGCGGCCGCGCCGTGCCGCAGGGCGTGCTCGCGGAGATCGCCGAGGACCTGTTCACCGTGCACGGCCAGGCAGACCAGCTCCGGCTGCGCACGGCGGCCAAGCAGCGCGACGCGCTCGACACGTTCGTGGGCCCCGCGCACCAGCGCGTGCTCGCCGCCTACCGCACCGCGTGGAGCGAGCGGGGCGGCCTGCTCACCGAGATCGCGGACCTGGAGGCGCGCGGCGCCGAGCGGGCCCGCGAGGTGGAGCTGTTGCGCATCGGCCTGGAGGAGATCGAGCGCGTCGACCCGGTCAGCGGCGAGGACGTCGAGCTGCAGGCCCTGATCGAGCGCCTGTCCAACGCGGAGGGCCTGCGCACGGCCGCGACCGAGGCGCACGAGGCCGTCGCGGGCGAGGACGCCGACGGCGCGCGCGAGAACGCGATCGCGCTGGTCGAGCGTGCGCGTCGGGCGCTCGACGCCGCGGCGCACTCCGACGCCGCGCTCGGCGTCCTGGCCACCCGGTTCGCCGAGGTGGGCTATCTCCTCTCGGACGTGGCGACCGACGTCGCCGCCTACGTCGACGACCTCCAGGCCGACCCGGCCGGGCTCGAGACGGCGCACAACCGCATGGCGGAGCTGAACGCCCTGACCCGCTCCTACGGCGAGACCATCGACGAGGTGCTGCAGTGGGCCAGCGACGCGGGCCTGCGCCTGCTCGACCTGGACGACGGCGGCGACCGCCTCACCTCGATGCGGGAGCGGGTGGCGGAGCTGGACGGCGAGCTGGCCCGGCTGGCCGAGATCCTCACCGCCGAGCGCACCCGCGGCGCGTCCGAGCTGGCGGAGGCCGTGACGAACGAGCTGCACGGCCTCGCGATGGGCGGCGCGCACCTCGTGGTGACGGTGGAGCGGCTCGACCAGCCCGGCCCGTTCGGCGGGGACCAGGTCACCTTCCTGCTCGTGCCGCACCCGGGCGCCCCGGAGCGGCCGCTCGGCAAGGGCGCCTCCGGCGGTGAGCTCTCCCGCGTGATGCTCGCGCTCGAGGTCGCCCTGGCGACGTCGGGCGGCGCCGCCGCGGCGCGGACGGCCGAGACCCCGCGCAGCACCTTCGTCTTCGACGAGGTCGACGCCGGCGTCGGCGGCCGGGCCGCGGTCGAGGTGGGCCGCCGGCTGGCCCAGCTCGGGCGGAGCACCCAGGTGGTCGTCGTGACCCACCTGGCCCAGGTCGCCGCGTTCGCGGACGCCCACCTCGTGGTCACCAAGAGCTCGGACGGCGAGGCCGGCGCGAGCGACGGCGACGACGGGATGATCACGGTCACGGGTGTGCGCGAGGTCACCGCGGACGCACGCGTCCGTGAGCTGGCCCGCATGCTGTCCGGCCAGGACGACTCGGAGACGGCGCGTACCCACGCGCTGGAGCTCCTGGAGTCCTCGGTCGTGGGACGATAGAGCGGATGAAGCTGATCTCCCGACCCGAGAAGCGCGCCGAGAAGAGCGCCGCGAAGAGTGCACCGGACCTCGTTCCGGTGCTGCCGCAGGCCGTGGCGCACGGCCCCGCCCGGATCGGAGCTCGCACCAAGGAGCTCACGTCCCGGCTGAACCACGGCGACGTCGCCGTGATCGACCACGTCGACATCGACCGCGTAGCCGCGGACGCGCTGGTCTCCGCGGCCCCCGTGGCCGTCCTGAACGCCGCGCCCTCCACGTCCGGGCGGTACCCGAACACGGGGCCGGACATCCTGGTCGAGGCCGGGATCGTCCTCGTGGACGACCTCGGCCCGTCGGTCATGGCCATCGACGAGCACGCCGAGGTCGAGATCGTGGGCGGTGAGATCGTCGTCGGCGGCGAGGTCGTCGCCACGGGCACGCACCAGACGCCGCGCACGGTGGCCGCGAACATGGCCGCCGCCCGCGAGGGCCTGTCGGCCGAGATCGAGCGGTTCGCCGAGAACACGATGACGTACCTGCGCCGCGAGCGGGACCTCCTGCTCGACGGCGTCGGCGTGCCCGACATCCGGACCGACATCGACGGCCGGCACGTGCTGATCGTGGTGCGCGGGTACCACTACCGGGAGGACCTGGCGCAGCTGCGGTCCTACATCCGCGAGAACCGGCCGGTCCTGATCGGCGTGGACGGCGGCGCGGACGCGATCATCGACGCGGGCTGGCAGCCCGACATGATCGTGGGCGACATGGACTCCGTCTCCGACCGGGCCCTGGCCTGCGGCGCGGAGATCGTGGTGCACGCCTACCGCGACGGCAAGGCCCCCGGGCTGGAGCGCGTCAAGGCGCTCGGTGTGGAGCCCGTCGTCTTCCCCGCCACCGGGACCAGCGAGGACATCACGATGCTGCTGGCCGACGACAAGGGCGCCGAGCTCATCGTCGCCGTCGGCACGCACGCCACACTCGTGGAGTTCCTGGACAAGGGGCGCTCGGGCATGGCCTCGACCTTCCTCACCCGGCTCCGCGTGGGCGGCAAGCTCGTGGACGCCAAGGGCGTGTCCCGGCTGTACCGCACGCGGATCTCGAACACCCAGCTCACGCTGCTGTCGGGCGCGGGTGTCGCGGCGGTGCTCGCGGCCCTGGCCTCGACCTCGGCCGGGCAGACATTCTTCGGCCTGATCGGGGCACGGTTCGACGACGTGGTGTCCTGGATCGGTACCCTGTTCGGCGGCTGACCTGCCGGGATGCTCTCCCGGAAGCCACGCCGCCCCGACCTGACGCCGGGCTGACACGCCCGGAACATGCTTAAGGACTCCTCCCTACCGTGATCGACTTCCGATACCACCTCGTCTCGCTCATCTCCGTCTTCCTCGCCCTCGCCGTCGGGATCATCCTCGGCGCCGGCCCCCTCCAGGGCGCGATCGGGGAGACCCTGACGGAACAGGTGGACGCGCTGCGCGCCGAGCGCAGCGACCTGCGCACCGAGCTGGACGCCACCCAGAACGCCCTGGACGGCGACGAGCGCTACATCGAGGCGGTCGGCACCCAGCTGGTGACCGGCTCGCTGGAGAACGAGCGCGTCGCGGTGGTGCAGCTCGGTGAGGTCTCCCAGGAGGTGCACGACGGCGTCCTGAACCAGCTCGACACGGCCGGCGCCACGGTGGTGGCCAAGACCGAGCTGACCGACGCCTGGACCGACCCCGAGGAGGAGTCGACGCGCGAGACCGTCGCCGAGGGGCTCAAAGCCGGCCTCGGCGACGCCGTCCCGGAGAACGACGACCCGAGCTCCGTGCTCGGCGCCGCGCTGGCCGTCGCGCTCACGGGCGACGACGGCGGCAGCGACCGCAGCTCGCAGGCCACCGACCTGGAGAACCAGCTCGAGCGCTTCGGCTTCGTGGAGCCGGGCGAGGAGCAGACCGAGGCCGCGCAGGCGCTGGTGCTGCTCGTGGGCCCCGCGGGCCAGCCGCAGGAGACGGCCGACGGCGCCACCGAGGAGGCGGAGCCGACGCCGGACGTCTGGACCGCCGTCACGCAGGCCGCCCAGGAGGTCTCCGGCGCGGCCGTGCTCGCCGGGCCGACGGACGACCCGGGCGACGCCGTGCAGGCCGTGCGGGACAACGAGGAGCTCGCCGCCGAGGTCAGCACCGTCAGCGGCATCGACCGGCTCGTGGGCCGCATCAACGTGCCGCTCGCCGTCGCGGCGCGCCTGGACGGCGTCGTGGGGCAGTACGGGTTCGAGGACGACGCGACGCTCGTGCTGCCGCCGGCCACCGACGGAACCGGCGGCGGGACGACCGACGGGGTCACCGACGGCGCCACCGACGGAACCGCGGGCTGAGCGACATACGTAGAGCCCGAGCCGCGGGCCGGCTCAGGGCGCAGACTCGAAGCGCAGGGTCGACGACCGACCGAAACGGACTTGAGGGGTAGTCATGGGTGCAGGCAGGTTCATCGTCGCGGGGGTCGTGGCCGGTGTCGCGACCGCGTTCGCGCGCCGCAAGCTCGACGAGCGGGTCGCCGAGGGCGGCCTCGGCGGGGACAAGACGTGGACGCGGACCAACCACCGCGGTGAGCCGATCAGCCTGCTGGAGGGCCCCGCGGTGACCGCGGGTCTCGTGGCCGGCGCGGCCGTCTCCGGCGGCACCGCCCCGGGCGCGACGGCGTTCGCCACGGCCGCCGCGGGCGGGTTCGGCCTCTACGACGACATCGCCGAGGACACCGAGACCCGCACCAAGGGCCTGCGCGGCCACCTCGGCGCGCTCAAGGAGGGCCGGCTGACCACGGGCGGCCTCAAGGTGCTCGGCATCTCCGGCTCCGCGCTGCTGGCCTCTGCCGTCGGCACGCCCCGCACGGCGCGCAGCGCGTTCGGCCACGTCGTCGACATCGGCCTGAACGGCGCGCTCATCGGCGGCACCGCGAACCTGGTCAACCTCTTCGACCTGCGGCCGGGCCGGGCGCTCAAGGTCGGCGTAGCCGCCAGCCTGCCGTTCGCGCTCGCCGGCACCGGCGCCGCGGGCGCCGCCCTGGGGGCCGCCGCCGCGGCCGCGCCCGGGGACCTGGGGGAGAAGGACATGCTGGGCGACGGCGGCGCCAACGCCCTCGGCGCCCTGGTCGGCAGCCAGGTCGCGTTCAACGCGCCCCGGGCGGTGCGCTGGGCGACGCTCGTCGGCGTCGTCGGCCTGATGGCGGCCTCGGAGAAGGTGAGCTTCTCCAAGGTGATCGCCGGGAACGAGTGGCTGAACAAGATCGACCTGCTCGGACGCCGCCCGGCTCCGGCGGTCGAGGATTCGGTGGCCGAGCTCGCGCAGACCAAGCCCGTGGCCACCCCGGGCGCGTGAGCCGCACCCGGTCCCTGGCGAGCGCGGCGCTGCTCGTCACCGTCGTCACCCTCGCCAGCCGCCTGGTCGGCTTCGGCCGCTGGCTCGCGCAGGGCGCGTGGCTGGGGTCGGACGGCGTCGGGACGGTCTTCAACTCCGCCAACCAGCTGCCCAACCTGCTGTTCGAGGTGGCGGCGGGCGGTGCGCTCGCGGGCGCCGTCGTACCGCTGCTGGCCGGGCCCCTGGCCCGGGCCGCGTTTACCGCGGACGGGACCGCGGCGTCCAAGGAGCAGGCCTCGCGGATCGCGTCGGCGCTGCTCGGCTGGACGCTGCTGATCCTGGTGCCGCTGGCGGGCCTCACGGCCCTCCTGGCGCGCCCGGTGATCAGCCTCACCGGCCTGGACGACCCGGTGCAGGTCGACGTCGCCACGGCGTTCCTGCGCGTGTTCGCCGTCCAGGTGCCGCTGTACGGGCTGGCCGTGGTGCTGGGCGGCATCCTGCAGGCGCACAAGCGGTTCTTCTGGCCGGCGTTCGCACCGCTGGTCTCCAGCCTCGTCGTGATCGTGGTCTACGGGGTCTTCTACCTGCTGGCCGACGGCGACCAGCGGGACGTCGCCGCGCTGTCGTCCCAGGCGCTGGTCTGGCTGGCGTGGGGCACCACCGTGGGCGTGCTGTTCCTCGCGCTGCCGCTCGTGGTGCCCGTGTGGCGCACGGGGTTGCGGCTGCGGCCCACGCTGCGCTTCCCGTCCGGCGAGGGGCCCCGGGCCGCGCGCCTGGCGTTCGCGGGCGTGGGTGCGCTGGTGGCGCAGCAGCTGTCGGTGTTCCTGACGCTGCGCGCGGCCAACGCCGCGGGCGGCGACGGCACCCTGTCGGTCTACCTGTACGCCCAGCAGGTCTACCTGCTGCCGTACGCGGTGCTCGCGTTCCCGATCGCGACGAGCGCGTTCCCGCACTTCGCGGAGCACGCCTCCGCGGGCCGGCTCGGCGAGCTGCGCGGCCTGGTGGCGCGCACGACGCGCAGCCTGCTGTTCGTGACGGCGCTCGGCATGGCCGCGCTCGTCGCGGCGGCCCCGTTCGTCGAGCGGGTCTTCGACCTCATCGTGCTGGGCGACGCGCCCGGTCTGGCCGCCGGGCTCATGGCCATGGCGCCGGGGCTGATCGGGTTCGCGCTGATCCTGCACCTGTCGCGCGCGCTGTACGCCGTGGACCACGGGCGGGCGGCGGTCACCGCGACCGCGAGCGGCTGGGGTGTCGCGGCGATCGGTGCCGCGCTCGTGCCGGTCCTGTTCGCGGGCCGCGAGCCGGACTGCGCGGGGAAGGGCTGCGTCGACCTCGCGCTGCGGACCGACGTCATGGCGGCCCTCGGCGCGGTGGGCACGGCCGGGATGGTCGTGGCCGGCCTGGGGCTGCTCCTGGCCGTGCGCAGGCACCTGGGCCGGGACGCGCTGGGCGGCGTCTGGCGGGCGCTGTTCGTGCTCCTGACGGCGGCCGCCGTCGGGGCCGCGGCCGGGCTCTGGGCGCCCTGGCAGCTCGGCCTGTCCGAGGGCTCGTTCTTCTCGGCCTCCCGTGCGACGCCGGGCGAGGTGGAGTTCGACGGCGGTGCGTTCGCCGCCGATCTGGGCCTCGGGCTGGCCTTCGGGCTGCTGGCCGCCGTCGTCACCGCGGTGGTGGCGGTGCTGCTGGACAGGGACCTGCGAGCCGCCGTCGGGCCCCTGCTCAGGACGTTGGGGAGGAAGTTCTCCAGGAAGGCCTGATTTAGCGAGCGCAAAGGCCGCAGCAGGGGCAGACTCGACCCAAAGGGTCGAAAGTCCCCGCTCGGCGAGCGCGTGTGCCGGTCGTTACACCACCAGCACGCCGTACCTCGTTTAGGATGGAGTTCCGTGGTCGAACACCGAAGCAGTCTCCAGTCCCGTCAGCGGTCCGGCGCCTCCACGCCGACCAAGCACATCTTCGTCACCGGTGGTGTGGCGTCCTCTCTCGGCAAGGGACTGACGGCGTCATCGCTCGGTCGCCTGCTCCGCTCGCGTGGCCTCAGCGTCACGATGCAGAAGCTGGATCCCTACCTCAACGTGGATCCCGGCACCATGAACCCGTTCCAGCACGGTGAGGTCTTCGTCACCGAGGACGGCGCCGAGACCGACCTGGACATCGGGCACTACGAGCGGTTCCTCGACGTCGAGCTGCCCGCCTCGTCCAACGTGACCACCGGCCAGGTGTACTCGCGCGTCATCGCCAAGGAACGCCGCGGCGAGTACCTGGGCGACACCGTGCAGGTCATCCCGCACATCACCGACGAGATCAAGTTCCGGATGCGCGAGCAGGCGTCCGACGCCGTCGACGTGATCATCACCGAGATCGGCGGCACCGTCGGCGACATCGAGTCGCAGCCGTTCCTCGAGTCCGCGCGCCAGGTGCGGCACGAGCTCGGCCGCGACAACGTGTTCTTCCTGCACGTCTCGCTGGTGCCGTACATCGGTCCGTCGGGTGAGCTGAAGACCAAGCCGACGCAGCACTCCGTGGCCGCGCTGCGCTCGATCGGCATCCAGCCGGACGCCATCGTGCTGCGCTCCGACCGCGTGGTGCCCGAGAGCATCAAGCGCAAGATCGCGCTCATGTGCGACGTCGACAACGAGGCCGTCATCAACTGCGCCGACGCGCCGTCGATCTACGACATCCCGCGCGTCATCCACGCCGAGGGCCTGGACGCCTACGTGGTGCGCCGCCTGGGCATGCCCTTCCACGACGTCGACTGGGACGGCTGGAGCCGCCTGCTGGAGCGCGTGCACGAGCCCGAGCACAACGTCGAGGTCGCGCTGGTCGGTAAGTACATCGACCTGCCGGACGCCTACCTGTCCGTGACGGAGGCGCTGCGCGCCGGCGGCTTCGCCAACGACGCGAAGGTGGCCATCCGCTGGGTCGCGGCCGACGACTGCCAGACGCCGGAGGGGGCCCAGGCCTCCCTGGAGGGCGTCGACGCGGTGCTGGTGCCGGGCGGCTTCGGCGTGCGCGGCATCGACGGCAAGGTCGGGGCGCTGCGCTGGTCGCGCGAGAACCTCGTGCCGACCCTCGGCATCTGCCTGGGCCTGCAGTCGATGGTCATCGAGTACGCGCGCAACGTGCTGGGCTGGGCCGACGCGTCGTCCACCGAGTTCCACCCGACCAGCAGCCACCCCGTCGTGGCGACCATGGCCGAGCAGAAGTCGATCGTGGAGGGCGAGGGCGACATGGGCGGCACGATGCGCCTGGGCGCCTACGAGGCGCAGCTCGCCGCCGGCTCCGTCGTGGCCAAGGCCTACGGGAGCGAGAAGGTGACCGAGCGCCACCGCCACCGGTACGAGGTGAACAACGCGTTCCGCGTCGAGCTGGAGGAGGCGGGCCTGCTGATCTCCGGCACGTCCCCCGACTCGCAGCTCGTGGAGTTCGTCGAGCTGCCTGCCGAGACGCACCCGTACTTCGTGTCCACGCAGGCACACCCCGAGTTCAAGTCGCGCCCCACGCGGGCACACCCGCTGTTCGCGGGTCTGATCGCGGCGGCGCTCGAGAAGCAGTCCTCATGAAGCTGGGGATCGTCGGCAGGTGCGGCGGAGGGACAGCATGAGCAGCGACGAGGTAACGGACGTCATCGACCCCCGCCCCGCGCGGCGGCTCGACGTACCGTTCCAGGGTTTTGTGGTCGACATGGTCTCGGACGAGGTCGACCTCGGCGAGGCCGGCGGCATCGTCCGGCGGGAGTACGTCGACCACCCGGGCGCGGTCGTCGTGGTGGCGCTGACGGACGACGGCAACGTGCTGCTGCTGCGCCAGTACCGGCACCCGGTCGGCGCCTTCCTCTGGGAGGCGCCCGCCGGCCTGCTCGACCTGGACGGCGAGGACCCGCACGTGGCCGCGGCCCGCGAGCTGGCCGAGGAGGCGGACATGAACGCCGGCTCCTGGGACGTGCTGCTCGACCTGCTGCCCACGCCGGGCGGCAGCAACGAGGCCGTCCGGGTGTACCTGGCGCGTGACCTCACGCCCGTGCCCGACGACGAGCGGCACACCCGCGAGGCCGAGGAGGCCGACATGGTCGTGGTGCCCGTGCCGCTGGAGGAGGCCGCGGCGCTCGCGCTCGCGGGCCGGCTGCACAACGCGGCGACGATCGCGGGAGTGCTGGCGGCGGCGATCGGCCGGGCCTCCGACTGGGAGACGCTGCGCCCGGTGGACTCCCCGTGGGAGTACCGCAAGAACTGAGGGTAAAAACTTGGTTCGCACACTGACTTCGGTCGGTTGCTTCGAGATCGGTCGGTCGATTGACCGGTCTCGGGGCAACCGACCGAAGTCGTTTTGGCGTTCGCCTTGAGGGGGAGGGACTTCTGGGCGAGTGTCAGAGGTGGGGGCTAGCGTTGGACACCTGGGTGGGAGATATGTCGGGTATCTCCCCGGGAAGGGGCGCGGCGATGACGGGCACCGAGGTAGAGACCGAGCAGGCGGCTTCCAGGACCGAGCCGGCGCCGTCGGGCAGCGGGCCGACGGCGGACGGGCCGCGCCGCCGCATGCCCGCCGGGCTGGCGGGCGTGCTGGGGTTCCTGCTGGGCGCCGCACTGACCGCCGGCCTCGTCGCGGGGGCGGTCTTCACCCTGCGCGACGACTTCCGCGACGCCATCTGGCGCACGCTCCTGGCCAGCATGAACCCGTTCTCCACCGGCGAGGTGGACCGGTCGGAGACGCCGGTGCTGGTCAGCATGAAGGACCTGGCGCGGTTCGTGGCCGCCGAGGCGCAGTACGAGGTGCTCGTCGACCTGGAGAACGACGTGAAGTACGTGCCGAGCTGGCTCGCGGGCGAGCGCCTGGTGCTCGCCGTGAACGGCTCGGTCGAGGCGTACGTCGACTTCACCGGCCTGGACGAGGACGCGATCGAGATCTCCGACGACGGCACGACCGTCACCGTCACGGTGCCCGAGCCGGAGCTCGCCGAGCCGCGCATCGACCTCGACGCCAGCCGCGCGCTGACGGAGGACCGCGGCCTGGTCGACCGCGTGGGTGATCTCTTCGAGTCCGACACCGACGCCCGGCAGGAGGCGCTCGCGACGGCGCAGGACCGGATCTCGGACGCCGCGGTGGGCTCCGACCTGGACGAACGGGCCCGGGCGAACACGACCTCGACCCTCCAGGCGATGTTGTCCCCGTTGGGGTACGACCAGGTCGTGGTCGAGTTCGGGTAAGTGTCCGGGTAAGTCGCGAAGGTCGCTCACCGGGCGTGTCATAACGGCGTCACCGTGCTGCGCTATTCTCCCCGCGTGACCAGCGAACCCGACATGCTTCCCAATGTTTCGTCCCTCCCTGCCTGGCTCGTGCCGTCCGTCTACCTGAACTGGTCCGAGGACTGGCTGGGCGAGGCGGTCGCCATCGCGAGCCGTAGCCACGAGCACCGGCTGCCGGGCGGCGCGGACGGCCCCCAGCGCGGTGACGTCGTCGTCACCGTCGTGGGCTCCGAGCCGGGCATCGTCGCCGCGGTCGAGCTCATGGGCGCCAGCCAGGGCGAGGACTGGGTCAGCGACGAGGTCTTCGGCCCCGACAAGCCCGTCGTCTGGGACGACCTCTTCAACGGCGCCGCCGCGTACGCGCGCTCGTCCGGCTGGCTGCCGCAGGAGCACGCGCGTCTGGTGCTCGACGGCATCGCCCACCAGTACAAGCACGGCGCCACGGGCACGCTCGACGCCGGCAACTGCGAGACCGACGAGCTGTCGCCCAACCTGCACGTGCTGCGCCTGCTGGGCCACAAGCAGGTCTCGGGCACGGACCTGCGCCGCGAGGAGCGCTGCGCGTCGTGCGAGCGGTTCGTCGACGTCATGCAGCTGCGCCCGCACGACGACGGCGCCCACACCGGCCAGACCGGCGAGCGCCCCCTGGGCGAGCTCATCGAGCAGACGTTCCTGGTGTGCGGCCCGTGCCACGCGCTGCTGCACCCGCACGCGGTGCTGTCGCAGCGCGCGCAGATGCGTCCGGCGTGCCCGTCGTGCGGTCAGCGCGGCGCCACCAAGCGCATCGTGTGGGGCCAGGGCATCCACGACAACATGAAGCTCGAGCCCGACGTGGTCTACGGCGGCTTCGACACCCCGGTCCCGACGCCGGACTGGTACTGCCCGGAGTGCTACGCGAACTTCTCCTCGGGTGCCGTGGCGCAGCGCGCGCTGGGCGACATGCCGGACGCCGTGCCGGTCGGCGTCGGTGCGGTGGGCACGCCCGCCAACGGCGAGGACCTCTGGACGCCCGAGGTCTGAGCTTCCGCGTTCTGATGTGTCAGACCCTCAGGTCCCTCTGGTGACCTGAGGGTCTGACACGTTCCTGGGGCTGGGGGCCGCGGGC
>NZ_JBHVEG010000166.1:0-13804 GCF_042802395.1 Promicromonospora sp. NPDC057488 | reverse complement strand
GGCAGGTCACCAGGGTGACCTGCACGTCTGAGACGGGAGGGGTGGATGGGCACAGGCCCCGAGCGACAGTCAGAGGGCTCGGTCAGAGGGCGAGGTTGTGTCGGCCGATCTGGTCGACCTCGGACACACCCGCGAGCGCCATCGTCAGGTCGAGCTCGGCCAGCACGTGCTCGGCGACGGCGCGGACGCCGTCGGCCCCGGCCAGGGCGAGGCCGTACACCCAGGGGCGGCCCAGGAGGACGGCGTCGGCGCCGAGGGCGAGGGCGGTGAAGACGTCGGCGCCGGTGCGGATGCCGGAGTCGAACAGGACGGGGACCGCCTGCCCGGCGCCGTCCGGACCGGCAGTGCCCGCGTGCGCGCGGACGGCGTCCACCACCGGGCCGAGCGCGTCGAGCGAGGCGATGGCGTTGTCGATCTGGCGGCCGCCGTGGTTGGACACGATGATGCCGTCGGCGCCGTGGTCGAGGGCGGCGCGGGCGTCGTCGGGGTGCTGGATGCCCTTGACCAGGATGGGCAGGGCGGTGCGTTCGCGCAGCCAGGCGAGGTCGGCCCACGTGAGGGTGGAGCGCGAGAAGACGTCGAGGAAGGTCTCGACGGCGGCGCGGGCGTGCGGCTGGGTCAGGTTCCGCAGGGTGGGGCCCGGGTGGTGGCGCGCCATGGACAGCAGGGAGCGGACGGCGGCGGGCGTGGGCCGCTCCGAGGTCGCCTCCTCCCCCGCCGGCCCCTCCGTCGACACCGCATCCGACGACACCGCATCCGACGCCGCCGCCCGCTCGACCCGGGCCTCGACGAGCCCCCGGAAGACCGGGTCGCTGAGGTACTGGGCGATGCCCTCGGCGCGGGCGAACGGCAGGTAGCCCAGGTCGAGGTCGGCGGTACGCCAGCCGAGCACGTGGGTGTCGACGGTGACGACGATCGCCTCGCAGCCGCTGGCCTCGGCGCGCGACACGAAGGACTCGACCAGGGCGTCGTCGGACGACCAGTAGAGCTGGAACCAGCGCGGGCTGTCGCCGAGGGCGGCGGCCGTGGCCTCCATGGGCGTGGACGCCTGGGACGAGATGACGACGGGCAGGCCGAGGTCGCGGGCGGCGCGGGACAGGGCCGGCTCCGCGTTGCCCGGGGCCGCGGCCCGGCCGCCGCGCTGGTGCTGCACGGCGAGCTCCAGCGCGCCGACCGGGGCGAACAGCACGGGGGCAGGCAGGTCGCGGCCGAGCAGGGTGGTGCGCAGCGTCCGCTCGCCGACGTCGACCAGCTGGCGCGGCACGATGCGGTACCGGCCGAACGCCTCCTGGTTGGCCGCCACGGTGCGCTGCGCGCCGGCGCCGCCGGCCACGTAGGACCAGCCGGTGCGGGTCATCCGGCGGCGGGCCGCGACGGCGAGCGCGTCGGGGCTGGTCGGCACGACCGGGCGGCGGCCGTAGACGCCGGCGCGGTAGATCGCGGACTGGACGGTGCGGCCGACGTTGCGCGGGGCACCATTCTGTCCGGCAGCCCTCTGACCTGCGCCGCTGTGACCTGTACCGCTCTGACCTGTACCGCTCTGACCTGTACTGATCCCACCGTTAGTAGGCATGTCGGACATCTTGCCATGTGGTCGGCGGCGCGGCAGAGGGCGCGGCAGCTGGGGACCCGCCGAGCGCCTACCGCTGGGCCGCCCCTTCCCCCGCCCGGGCCGGGATCGTCAGGGGCAGGCCCGCGAGGTCCTCGACCTGGGCCCACACCCGCGCGGCGAGGTCCCCCTCGGGCGTCGCGGTCCGGGCGGTCGGCTCCACGAGCACCGGCCCTCCTCGCAGGCGGCCGGCCGGCGCGTAGTACTGGCCGTTGCGCGCCTCCGGGTCGGTCAGGGCGCGCACCGCCGACCACGCGGCGCCGTCCTTGCCCTGGGCCCAGGGCGTGTACGGGTTGGGGCGGTACGTCGTGGTCGCGTCCCGGATCCCGGCACGGTGCGGCGTCCGGGCGTCGACGCCGACCCCCGGCCGGGTGACCAGGGAGGCGACCGGCACGCCTGCGGCCTCCAGGCGGCGGGCGAGCTCGAACGCGAGCACCTCGGTCACCGCCTTCGCCTTGGTGTAGGCGGCGACGCCCGCGAACGGCACCCGGGCGACGTCGTCGACGGCCATCGGGAACTGCGCGACGAAGCCCGTGGAGGTGTGCACCACCCGGGACGGCACGCCGAGCCGCTCGCCGGTTGCCGCGAGCGCCGGGAGGACGCCGGCCAGGAGCGCGGCGCTGGCGACGGTGTGGGTGCCGAGCAGCATCGGGAGGCCGTCGGCGGTGCGCGCGCGGCGCTTCATGTCCATGGCCCCGCCGTTCAGCAGCAGCCCGTCGACGCGGGGCAGGGCCGAGATTCGGGCCGCGGCGTCCGCCACCGAGGCCAGGGAGGCGAGGTCGAGCACGACGGTGTCGAGCCGCGCGCCGGGTACCTCGCTCTCGATGGCGGCGACGGCGGTCGCGAGCTTGGTCGCCGACCGCGACGCGAGCACGACGTGCGCCCCGGCGGCGGCGAGCTGCTCGGCCGCGAAGTAGCCGATGCCGGCGGTGGCGCCGGTCACGACGTGCGTGCGGCCGGTCTGATCGGGGAGGCGGGCGGGGTCCCAGGGGGTGGTCGTGGGCTCAGGGGTCGGTACAGGAGTCGGTACAGGTGCAGCCATGTTGGTCCTCGGTCTCTGCTCTGCGGGCCCGTCGGGCCCATACGGATTAACTATCCATTTGAGCGTAGCACCCGAAACGGATTCTCCATCCGCTTCTGCGGTAGGCTCACCCCATGCCCGCTCTCCGGTCCGACGCCGCCCGCAGCCGCGCGCGCATCCTCGACGTGGCCCGGCGCCACGACCCAGGTGCCCTGCGCTTCAACGACCTGGCCCGGGAGGCCGGCGTCGGGGTCGGCACCGTCTACCGCCACTTCCCCACCACCCACGCCCTCGTCGAGGCGCTCACCCTGGACACGCTCGAACGGCTGCGCGTGCTGGTGCGCGCCGCGCTCGCCGAGGCCGATCCGGCCACGGCGATCGCGGACCTGCTGCGGGCCGCGCTCGACCTCCAGCTCGAGGAGGGCGGGCTGCAGCCGGTGCTGCTGTCGGCCGAGGACGAGTCCGACGAGGTGCACGAGGCAAAGCAGGAGATCCTGGGCGGCTTCGAGCAGATCCTGGTCCGCGCCCGCGCCGCCGGCGTCGTCCGGCCGGACCTGTCCACCGAGCAGGTGGAGCACCTGGTGTGCGGGATGGAGCATGCCGTGCGCCTGGGCGCGTCGTCGGACCGGGAGCCGTACCTGGAGATCCTGCTGGCGGGACTCAAGCCCGTCTGATTAACCCCGTCTGATTAACCCCGCCTGATCGAGCCCGCCTGATCGAGCCCGCCGATCTCACCGTGGTGATTGAAGTCACCCGGGTGAGGGCCTAGCATCGCCAGACGGTGCGGTCAGGGGGCCATTCCGGGGGCCATGGGGGGTCTGGTGCCAGGTCACGACGTGTTTCTGTGCTACGACCCGGCGGCGGGCGAACCGTTCGCGCGGCGGTTCGGCACGCTCCTGGCCCGGTTCGGCAGGCAGCGGTTCGGACCCCCGGACCGCAGGGCCGTGCTGCGGGTACGTGGCACCGGCCCGGAAGCCGACCACCTCCCGGGCTCCGCCTGGTTCGTGCTGCTCGCCTCCCCCGCGGCCGCCCGGTCGCCGCGGGTCGCGCACGAGGTGACGCGCTGGCTCGAGCTGCACGGCACCGACCGGCTCCTGATCGGGCTGACGGACGGCCCCGACATCGCCTGGGCCGACGGGCGGCCGGCCGGCGGGACCGAGACCCTGCCGCCCGCGCTGCTGGACCGGCTGACCACCGAGCCCAAGTGGGTGGACCTGCGCGACGTCGCCCGGCTCGGCCGGCGCGACCCGGCGGAGATCGACCCCGACAACGCCCTGGTGAGCGAGGCGCTGGCCACCTTCGCCGCCCGGCTGCGCGGCGTCGAGAAGGACGCGCTGATCGGCGTGCACGTGCAGCGCGAACGGCGCACCCGCCTGCTCACGTGGTACGGGTTGGCGACCCTGGGCGTGCTGTTCGGCGCGACACTCGTCTTCGGCAGCACCACGCTGGCGGCGTACCTGCGGGCGAACGCCGAGGCGCGTGCCGCCGACGCCCGGCTGCTGGCCGCCACCGCGCTCGCGGTCTCGGACACGGACGCCGAGCGCGCGGTCCTGCTCGCGGCCGAGGGGTACCGCCTGCACCGCGACAACCAGACGTTCACGGCGCTGCTGCACAGCATCGAGGCGACCGGGCCGCTGGGCCGCCGCGTGGACCTGGACGGCGACGTGGTCGCGCTGGCGGCGGCGCCCCGGTCCGTTCATGACGAAACAGAAGACGAAGCAGACGACGACGCAGAAGACAACGCAGACGACGACGCAGACGACGACGCAGACGACGAACCCGGCATCGTCGTCGCCGGCACGTCCGAGGGCGCGGTGTGGCGGTGGCGCCTCGACCAGGAACCGGAGCTCCTGACCACGTTCGACGACGCGGTGACCGAGGTCGCCGTGAGCGCCGACGGCCGCACCGTCGCCGCGGTGGCCGGCGGGCGGCTCTGGGTCACGGGGCCGTCCGCCGGGTCCGGCCCCACCGGCCCCGCCGGCGGCAGTGCTTCGGACGGCACGGCCCGCCTGACCGGCGTCGTCGATGTCGCGCTCGACCCCGACGGCGAGCGCCTCGCGGTGATGGTCTGGGACGACGAGGCGCACCGGCTCCTGGTCCAGGACGTGACCGGTCGCGGCGAGCCGGAGTCGGCGGACCTCACCGGCACCAGCCTGGAGACCGTGGCGCTGACCGGGGACGCCGTCGTGGTCGCGCAGCGCCGGGTGACGGCGGGCACGGGGCACTGGCAGCGGCGCACCGTGCCGGGCCTGGAGGTGGAGCGGGAGGCGGGAGTCGTCGAGCCGGTGGGCGGCGAGCTCGTCGACCACCTGGTCTCGCCCGACGGCGCCTGGGTGTCGGCCGTACGGTCCGGTTCCGTCGTCGCGGTGGGGACGTCCCGCAACGCGCTGTACGAGACCGGCGCGCCGGCGTCCCTCGGTTCGCTGCTGCCGGCCGCCGTCGCGACGTCGGACGACGACGCCGCCCGGATGCTGCTCTCCCGCCGGGACGAGACCTGGGTGGTCGAGCTGCCGGTCTGGCACGACCCGCAGGCGTGGGCCCTGCGTGGCATGCCGACGGCGGACGCAGCCGCGTTCCTCGACGCCGAGCGGCTCGTGACCGCGCACGGCGCGACGCTGGCCTCGTGGGACCTGACCGCGGCCCCGCCGCTGACCCGGTCGGTCGAGCGGGAGGAGACCGTCATGGTGGACACCGCCCTCTCCCCGGACGGAACGCTCCTGGCCACGGCCGGGGCGACCACGCTCGCGCCCGGCGAGGGGATCTACGACGTCGCGGCCTCCTTCGACCTGGACGCCACCGCCGGACGGGGGAACGCCCGGCCCGTGTTCCGCGCCGTGCGCCCGGGCCAGATCGGGGACCGGCTGCTGCCCGTGCCGCTGGACGACGGCCGGGTGCTGGTCGTGACCCCCGAGGACGGCTCGGTCGGCGAGGCGACGGCCGGCCTCACCGACGCCGACCTGACCTCTCCGATGCCGCTGAGGCCCCTGGAGCCGCGGTTCGAGACCGGGCTCCGCTCGGTGCGGGCCGCGCGCGTGGTCGACGACCGGCTCGTGCTGGCCGACGGGTACGGCCGCGTCCAGGTCCGGGACCTGGAGACCGGGGAGCTCGTGCACCGCGGCACCGCGAGCCACACGCCCACGAGCGAGCCCTGGGCCGTGGAGGCCGCCGTCAGCCCCGACGGCCGGTACGTCGCGTTCCACGACCTGGCCCCGATCCCCGGCACCGCCCAGGAAGCCACGATCTCGGTGCTGGACCTGGACCAGTCGGCCACCCGCACGCTCACCGTGCCCGCCCAGCAGAACATCACGCACCTCGGCCTGCGCACGCCCGCGTCCGTGCTCGACCTCACCTACGGGGACGGCAAGCTCCTGGCCGCGCAGGTGGACGGCGTGCTCGTCATCGCGCCGGACGGCAGCGCCGTGCGCGCCGAGATCACCTCCGCCGCCGGCTCGACCGGCGCCTTCACGGCGTCCGCCCTCGCACCCGTGCCGGGCACGGACCTGGTGGCTCGGGCCGGCGAGCTGGACTGGATCCGGCTCTACGACACCCGCACCGGGCAGCCCGTCGGGAGCCTGAGCCCGCCGGACACCGGCAACACGCTCGCCCAGCTGTGGCTCGGCGCGGCACCCGGGTCGCTCCTCGCGGTCAGCGGCTACGAGACCGTCCTGTGGGACCTGCGCCCCCGGTCCCTGGTCACGGCGGCGTGCGGGTTCGCCGGGCGGGACCTGACCGAGGCCGAGTGGACGCGGACGGTCGGTTCCGCCGCGCCCGGCGACCTGACCTGCGACCGCGACCTCTGACTACCGGCGAACCCGGACGGCGAACTGAGACTGCGAACCAAGAGGGAGGGCTGATGTCCCGGTACGACGCGTTCCTGTCCTACAGCCATGCCGACGACGGCGCCTTCGGGCCGCAGCTGCAGACGCTGCTCGAGGGCTTCGCACGCACGGGCCCGCGCCGCGCCGTCCGGGTCTTCCGGGACGAGCAGAACCTGGCCGCCGACCCGGACCTGTGGGGCGCCATCGAGCGGGCCCTGCTGGAGTCCGAGTGGTTCGTGCTGCTCGCCTCCCCCGCCGCCGCGCGGTCTCCCTGGGTCGACAAGGAGGTCGCCTGGTGGCTGGAGCACCGCGACGCCGCGCGGCTGCTGATCGCCCGCACTGAACCCGCCCCCGACACACCGCTCCCGCCCGTCCTGGCGGGCGACGGCGCGCCGCGACCCGTCGTCGTCGACCTGACCGGGATCTCCCGCACGGGCCGGATCGAGGCGCGGGACCCGCAGGTGCAGCGGGCCGTCGCCGAGCTGGCCGGGCACCTGCACGGGCGGCCCGCGGGCGACCTCATCACCGCCGACGCGGCCCGTCGCCGCCGGAACCGCACGCTGACCCGCGGCGCGCTCCTGGCGCTGAGCGCGCTGCTGGTCCTCGCGATCGGGTTCGCCGGCCTCACCGTGACGCAGACCAGGCGGGCCGACGCCCAGACGGCAGTCGCCACCGCCCACCTGCTGGCCGCCACCGCGCTGGCCGACGCCGACACCGACCTGGAACGGGCCGCGCTCCTGGCCGTCGAGGGATACCGGCTGCAGCCGGACACCCAGACGCTGACCGCGCTGCTGCGGTCCGTGGACGGGTCCGGCCCGTTCGGCGCCCGCACCACGGTGGACGACGAGGTGATCGCCGTCGCGCCGCTGCTCCGGACCGCTCAGCGGTCGGTCGTGCTCGCCACCGAGTCCGGTCAGGTGCTGCACTGGGACCTGGACGGGGCCCCGGTCCCGGTCATGTCGGTCGGCGCGCGCCCGAAGGCGCTCGCCGCCAGTGCCGACGGTTCCGTGATCGCCGTCGCGACCGCCGCGCCGGCGGCCGGGGTGTGGCTGCACGCCGCCGGCCGCACCCGCAAGGTGCAGGACGTCGAGGTCGTCGACGTCGCCGTGGACCCGTCCGGCACCAGGTTCGCCACCGTGCGCTGGCTGACGGACGAGCACACGCTGCGGGTGCACGCGGTCCCTGACGACCTGGCTGCCGACGACCCTGCCGATGATCCTGACGACGACCTCGTCGCGGAGACCGACCTCTCCGGCACCGAGTTCGACGCCGTGCGGCTCCAGGACGACGCGGCCGTGCTGCACCAGCGCGCGAGCAACCGCGGGCTCGGCCTGTGGCAGCGGCGGTCGCTGCCCGGCCTGAAGGTGCTCGACGAGGGCCGGGTGCTCGACGGCGACCTCGCCGACGACGTCGGCACCGGCGTCGCCACCACCCAGGCCACCAGCCAGGACGGCCGCTTCGTCCTCACCCAGCTCGACGACGCCGTCCACGCGGTCGACACCACGGAGGGCACCACGTACTCCGGCCCGGTGCCGAGCGCGCTGGGCACCTACCCGATGACGGTCATGGCCGTCTCGCCGTCCGGCCTCGAGGTGCTGCTAGCCCGCCGGGACGAGGTCTGGACCGTGCGCCTCGACAGGTACGGCGTCACCCGTGCCGAGCGGCTGGAGGGAGTCGGCACGCCGGACGCCGCCGTCTTCCTGTCCGAGACCCTGGTCCTCCTGGCCCACGGCCGCACCCTCACGACGCTGGACGTCGACGCCGTCGACACCCTCGCCCGGACCACCGCGGATCTCGGCGGCATCCCGCCCGACCGGGCGCTCGCACCCGACGGGAGCACCGTCGTCTCCGCGGGCCGGCGACCTGTCGCGGGCAGCGCCGGCGAGTCCCCGCTCCTGGCGATGACGCACGCGTTCGACGGCTCCGGGGAGGTCGCGCCGCCCGCCGTCGCGACGGCGCTGTCCCACGTCCGCGGCCAGCTCGCCGACGCGGCCGGTACGCGCCTGCTCCCCGTGCCCCTGGCGGACGGCACGCTGCTGTTCGTCGACGGCGGGGACGGGGCGGTCTACGCGGCGGCCGACGCCCCTGCTTCCGGCACGGACGGCACAGGCGACACAGACGGCACGGAGGGCACGGAGGGCACGGACAGCACAGACAGTGCCTCCGGGACCGACCCGCCGCCCCTCGTGCCGCAGTTCGAGACCCGGCCGGGCGAGGTGCTGGACGCCGCCGTCGACGACGAGGGGCGGCTCGTGCTGGCGGGCGCGAACGGCGCCGTGCAGGTCCGGGACGCGCGGACGGGCGAGCTGGTGCACCAGGCGCGCGCCCCGGTCGGGTCCGGCGTCAAGATCCGGGCCGCGAAGATCAGTCCCGACGGGCGCCTCGTGGCGTTCCACGGCGTGCGGACCGCGGACGAGACGTTTCGCACCGCGCGGGTCGAGGTGCTGGACGTGGCCACGGGCGAGGCGCGCGGGCAGGACCTGACCGCGGGGCGCCTCACGTCGCGCGCCAACATCCGGTTCTGGCAGTGGCAGGTCGCGTTCGCCTTCGGCGAC
Organism: Promicromonospora sp. NPDC057488; assembly: GCF_042802395.1. Taxonomy (NCBI): domain Bacteria; kingdom Bacillati; phylum Actinomycetota; class Actinomycetes; order Micrococcales; family Promicromonosporaceae; genus Promicromonospora; species Promicromonospora sp. NPDC057488. Next base: position 4,801 of record NZ_JBHVEG010000166.1, on the reverse strand, counting down.
GACTTCCTCGCCGTGGCCCACGCCGGCGGGTTCGCCGTGCTGGACCGGGACGGCGGCGCGGTCCGGCGGGAGATCGCGGCGCCGACGACGGGCCGGCAGAACGCCGCGGCCCCCGTGCCCGGCACCACGCTCGTGGCATTGGCCGGCGACGCCGACTGGATCCGGCTCTTCGACACGACCACCGGCGACGAGGTGGGTTACCTGACCGCGCCGGCCGGCAGCGTCGACGGCGAGTCCCCGCTCTGGCTCGCCGCCGGGCAGGAGACGCTCTGGGCCGTGGGACCGCGCTACCTCACCCGGTGGGACGTCCGGCCGGAGCGCCTGCTCGCCCAGGCGTGCGAGTTCGCCGCGCGGGACCTCACCGCGGACGAGTGGCGGCAGGCCGGGGCGGGCGACCCGCCGGACGACCTGGCCTGCGACCGGCCGGTGCCCGGCGCGGCCTCGACCCAGGGGCGACCATGACGCGGCTGCGGGGCGCCGTCGCGTGCCTGGGGGTCGCCGTCCTGCTCGCGGTCAGCCTGCTGCCCGCCGGGCTCGCGGCGTCCCGGGCCGGCTGGCCGGAGCCGCCCTCGACCGCCGAGGAGCTGATCGCGGCGGCGCACGCGGCCGCCGCGACCGATGCCGACCGGGCGGCGCTGCTCGCGGCGGAGGCGTACCGGCTGGACCCGTCGCCGCGGTCGCACGCCGCCCTGCTCACGGTGCTGGACGCCACGTCGTGGATCGACCAGGAGGCCGACCTCGACGACCTGGGCGACCTCGACGACGAGACAGCTGAGGGCGGGACAGCAGAGAGCGAGACAGCAGAAGACAGGACAGCAGAGGGCGACGTGACCGCGATGACCGCGGCGGCTCTGTCCCAGGAGGTGGTAGCCGGCACCTCCGCGGGCGACGTCGTGCTCTGGGACCTGACCGGGGCGCCGCAGGTGGTGGGCTCGACCGGCCGCTGGATCACGGAGCTCGCCACGGGCGACACCGTCACCACGGTCGCGGCGCTCGACGTCGACGGGACGGTGCACCTGCTGCGGACCGGACGCCTGGCCGACGACGACACAGCGGACCCGCCTTTCACCTCCGCGCTCGACATCGCGATGTCGCCCACCGGGCTGCTGCTCGCGGCGCTGGTCGAGGACGACTCCGGACGGCACGTGGAGGTCCGGTACACGGGCACCAACTTCATCGTCGCGCGGGCGGACGTGGACGACGGCTACGACTCGGTGGACCTGGGCGACGACTACGTCGTCCTGTCCGCCCAGGACAGCCGGCTGGGCGAGCAGGGCCGCTGGGAGCGCCGCGCCCTGGACGACCTGGAGGTGGTGGGGAGCGGTTCGGTCCTGACGGACGTCGGGTTCGACGGCGGCCTGGCCGCCACCGCGGCGACGTCGCCCCACGGGGTGGTGGCGGCGACCGTCCACTCGCTCGTCACCACGCTGGCGGCCACCGAGGACGGGTCCGAGAACGTGGTCGGCAGCCCCGGGCTTCCGGCGACGCTCGACGTGCGGACCGTCGTCTTCTCGCCCGGGGCCACGCAGTACCTGGCCGTGCGCGACCAGCGCAACTACGTGTTCGACGTGCCGCAGGGCAACGCCTACTGGGAGCTCCGGGGCGCACGGCCGGCGGCCGCGGCGGCGTTCACCGACGAGAACCGGCTGGTGACGGCGCGGGGCCGCACGCTGACCGCGTGGAGCCTGTTCAGCGCGGGCCCGCGCGCGACTGTCCGCTCGACCGAGTTCGACACGCGCGCCCGGCGCACGGTCTCGCCGGACGGCCGGTACCTGCTCGCGGCCGGGTTCCCGCCCGGGGGTGACGGCGCGAGCATCGCGATCCGGTACGACCTCGCCCCCGACGGCGGCGCCGACACGGGCGCTGAAGCCGACACAGACTCTGAAGCCAGCACAAGCGCTGAGGCCGACGCCGAGCTGCCCGGGCTGGTCGGCGCGGTCGTCCCGCGCGACGCCGATCCGGGCACCTGGCTGCCTGTCGTGACCGACGACGGCACGGCGCTCGTGGTGCGGGCCGAGGACGGCACGGTGCGGGAGGCCGAGCGGTGGACCTCGTCCGCCACCGTGGACCGGGACATCGAACGCCTCACCCCGGACGACTTCCGCGCCACCTACGCTCCGCCGCTGCGGTACGAGACCGGCCTGCGCGACGTGCTCGCCGCGCGGGTCTCCGCGGGCGGCGAGCTGGTGCTGGCCGCCGCGGACGGGTCCGTGCTGGTGGTGGACCCGGTCACCGGGGAGGTGCACCACGAGGCGACTCTGCGGGGCGGGCCGTGGACCGCGGCCGAGGTCGCCCCGGACGGCCGGCGCGTGGCCCTCGTCGCAGGCGCGAAGGTCGGCGTCGTCGACCCGGCGACGGGCGACGGCGCCGCCCGCCGGCTCCCGGTCGACGGCGCGGATCCGCCGGCCCTCGCCTTCGGCGACGACGCGCTCGTCGTCGCGCACGCGGGCGGCGTCGTCGTGCTGGACGCGGACGACGGCGCCGTGCGGGCGGCGTCGGGCCCGGGCGGGTCAGGCACCGGCGGGTCAGGCACGACCGCATCGGCGGTACTGCCGGGGCCGCGCTCGGCCGCCGTCCTGCCGGGTACCGGGCTCGCCGTCGTGGGCGGCACGGAACCCACGGTGGTGCTGGTGGACCTCGCGACCGGGGAGCGGGCCGGGGAGATCAACATGCGGACGAGCGCGCCCGCCCTGACCGCGGCACCCGGCCGGCTGCTCGCGATCGGGTCGGACACCGGTAACCGCCGGGTGGTCGACCGGGACACGAGCGCGGCCGCCCTGCTCGCGACGGCGTGCGCCGTCGCCGGGCGGGACCTGACCGCCGCGGAGTGGACCGAGACGGTGGAGGCGGCTCCGCCGTCCGACCTGAGCTGCGACCGGGCGCGGTGAGGACGCCCGGCAGCATACGATCCGCAGGTGCCTGGTTCCCCGGAAGACGCGCTCGACTGGCGCACCGACCATCTGCTCGGCGAACCGTTCCAGGAGGCGGCGCTCGGGCCCGCCACCCTGGTGCGCTACCCGCACCCGACGGACCGGCCGCCGCCGCGGGCGGCCGTGATCCACGTGCACGGGTACAACGACTACTTCTTCCAGGAGCACCTGGCCCGCACCTTCACGGCGGCCGGCTACGCGTTCTACGCCGTCGACCTGCGGGCCGCCGGGCGGTCCCTGCAGCCCGACCAGATCCCGCACTTCGTGCCCGACCTGCGCGAGCAGGCCACCGACATCGCGGCGGCCGCCCGCACGGTGCGCGGGCTGGAGCCCGGGCTGCCGCTCGTGGTCCACGCCCACTCCACGGGCGGGCTGACGGCGTCCCTGTGGGCCCACGCGCACCGCAACGCCGCCGGGGCCGACGCCGGGCCCGACGCGCTGGTGCTGAACTCGCCGTTCCTCGACCTGCGGGCGTCGTACTGGCAGCGCACCGTCGGGACGCGCTTCCTGGACACCGTCGGGCACCTGGCCACCACGGCGATCATCAGCGACGGGCCGTCGCGGTACGCCGAGCACCTGCTCGCCGCGAACGGCGGGCGGTGGGAGTTCGACACCACCCTCAAGCGGCCCGAGGGCGTGCCCGGGCGCGTCGGGTGGTTCGTCGCGGTCCGGCGCGGGCAGGCGCGCGTGGCCGCCGGGCTGGAGATCGCGTGCCCCGTGCTGCTCGCCCGGTCGGACTCCTCGGGCCCCGACACCCTCGACAACCCGCTGCTCGACGCCCAGGACACGGTGCTCGACGTGAAGCAGATGGCGGCGCTCGCCCCGGGCCTCGGCCAGGACGTCACCGAGCTGGTCGTGCCGGGCGCCGTGCACGACCTGTCGCTGTCGGCTCGGGGGCCGCGCGAGGCCTACCTCGACGGCATGTTGAAATGGACCCAGAGCAGCATCGACGCGCAGAGCGTCGAGATCGACACCAATACGTGAGGGACGAGCCAGTGACCTATTTCGAGGGGCCGTTCCAAGCCCTCGCCCACCGCGGTTTCGCGCACGCCTCGGCCGGTACCGAGGGGCTGGAGAACTCGCTGGCGGCCTTCGGCGCCGCCGTCGACCTCGGCTACCGGTACGTGGAGACGGACGCGCACGGGACCGTCGACGGCGTCGCCGTCGCGCTGCACGACGAGTCGCTGGACCGCACCACCGACGGGACCGGCCTGGTGGCCGAGCTGCCGTGGTCCGAGGTGAGCGAGGCCCGCATCGGCGGCGTGGAGCCCGTGCCGCTCCTCGAGGACCTGCTGGGCGGCTGGCCCGAGCTACGGGTCAACATCGACGTCAAGCACGGCTCCGGCGTCGGCCCGGTCGCGCGGGCCATCGAGAAGACGGCGTCCTGGGACCGGGTCTGCGTCACCTCGTTCGACGTGGCCCGACGCCGGGCCACGCTCACCAAGCTGTCGCACCCGGTGGCGACGTCGGCCGGACGCCGTGAGATCGCCAGCTTCCTGACCGGGGTGCGCCTGCGTCTGCCGGCCCTGTCCCGGCGCGCCCTGCGCGACGCCGACGCGCTGCAGGTCCCGGTGCGCGAGGGCTCCATCACGGTCGTGGACCGCGCGTCCGTCGAGGCGGCGCACGCGCTCGGCAAGAAGGTGCACGTCTGGACCATCAACGAGCCGGACGAGATGAACCAGCTGATCGACGACGGCGTGGACGGCCTGATCACCGACCGCGCCGACCTGCTCAAGGACGTGCTGGTGGAGCGGGGGCTCTGGGGGTAGAGCCGCTGGGGGCGGGAGCAGCGCTGCCGGGGGCGCCGATTTCGGCAGTGCGCCCACCAGTTCGGCAGTTGGCATCGAGGTCGGCACAGGGCTGTGCCGACC
>NZ_JBHVEG010000165.1:0-13927 GCF_042802395.1 Promicromonospora sp. NPDC057488 | reverse complement strand
GGGGCCGCACCTTCCGTACGGAGGGTGCGGCCCGGCGTCGTCGTCGGTAGGTCAGGACGGCGGGAGGTCCCAGGCGCGCGCGCCGCCCACCAGGGCGGCCGAGTTGGGCACGATGACGACGTCGTCGCCCAGCCTGGCCAGCGCCGACGGCGTGATGCAGCGGGCGTTGCCGCCGCCGATGTAGAGCCGGTCCCAGTGGAAGACGGGCCGCAGCCCGTCGACGACGGTGACCACGCGCCGCGACCACAGCCCGTCCCCGAGCCGGCGCCGCTCGGGCTCGCCGATGTACTGGTCGTACGTGAGGCTGCGGCGCACCGGGGCGTGCGACCACTCCAGGTGCGGCGCGATGCGCCCGCCGTGGAACATCGCCGTGCCCAGCCCCGTACCGAGCGTGACCACCAGCTCCAGGCCCGACGCCGCGACGACGCCCGCGCCGTGCACCTCCGCGTCGTTCAGGACGAGGGCGGGTAGCCCGAGCCGCGCGGCCACCGCCGCCTGCATGTCGAAGCTGCTCCACGCGTCCTGGAGCGCGGGGACCACCCGGGACCGGGGTCCCGACCGGGTGATGTAGTGCGGCGTGTGCACCACGACGCCGCTGCGGATCATGCCCGGCATGCCGACCGTGACCCGGGCCGCGGCGGGCAGGTCGGTGGCGATCTTGGCGATCGTGTCGACGAGCAGCTCCGGCGGCAGCGGGTAGGGGGTCGGCACCCGGACGGGCGTCGCGTGGGCCGTGCCCGACGTGTCGAGGACGGCCGCCTTGATGCCGCCGCCGCCGCAGTCGACCGCGAGCGTGAGGGTGTCTGCCATGACGTCACTGTACGAACCCTCGCGGGGTCATCGGGGAAGATGGCTGACGTGAACGACTTCATCCGGGTCCGTCTCGACCTCGCCTACGACGGCACCGACTTCGCGGGCTGGGCCCGTCAGCCGGGCCTGCGCACCGTCGAGGGGACCCTCCAGGACGGCCTCGCCCAGGTGCTGCGGACCGAGCCGCGCGGCTTCCCGGTGCCCCGGCTCACGGTCGCCGGGCGCACCGACTCCGGCGTCCACGCCCGGGGGCAGGTGGCGCACGTCGACATCGACCAGGAGGCCTGGGCCGCGCTGCCGGGCCGGTCCGACCGCTCGCCCGGGGCGTCGCTCGTGACCCGGCTGGGGGGCGTGCTCCCCGGCGACCTGGTCGTGCGGCGGGCCGCGCCCGCGCCCGCGGGCTTCGACGCGCGCTTCTCCGCGCTGCGCCGCCGCTACACCTACCGGATCGCCGACGACGTCGCGCTGCGCGACCCGCTGCGCCGCAGCCACGTGCTGTGGTCCCGCAAGGCGCTGGACGCCGACGCCATGGACGCCGCCGTCCGCCCGCTGACCGGGGTGCGCGACTTCGCCGCGTACTGCAAGCCGCGACCCGGGGCGACGACCATCCGGGAGCTGCAGCGCATGGCCTGGGAGCGGCCCGCCGACGGCCCCGACGCCGGCCTCGTGGTCGCGCGCGTCGTGGCCGACGCGTTCTGCCACAACATGGTGCGCGCCCTGGTCGGGGCCTCGATCGCGGTGGGGGAGGGGCGCCGTCCGGTGAGCTGGCCGGCCGATCTGCTGGCCAGCCGGCGGCGGGATGCCGGCGCCTTCGTGGTGCCGCCCGAGGGGCTGTGCCTGGAGGAGATCACGTTCCCGGCGGACGCCGAGCTCGCGGCGCGGGCCGAGGCGGTCAGGGCGAAGCGGATGGACGAGGACGTCTGGGACGACCTGCCGGCGCCGAAGTAGAACAGAACCGAAGTAGAACAGAACCGCTGGTCGAGCCTGCCGGGACCACACCAGGGTCTCGACGAGCTCGACCAGCGGACGTGCGCGCCGGAGCCTACGGCTCTTCGACCCAGTGGACAGCGGCCTCCTCGGCGCTCGCCCCCGCGCCGTCGATGCCCGCGTCGGTGCCGTACAGGTCGTTCTGGCGGTTGCCGTCCTCGGCCGCGTAGCTCCCGGGGTCGGCGTCGGGGTCGGAGACGAGCCGGCCCGCGCGTGACGTGTCGGCGCGGTCGAGCGGGTCGTCCTGCCAGACGTCCGGCTCCTCCTCGCTGAGGCGCTGGTCCATGGACTCGCCCTGCCGCTCCTCCCACGAGGTCTCGCCCCAGTGGTTCGAGCGCGGGCGGTCCGGCGGGGAGTAACCCTCGTCGAGGAAGTCCTTGGGACCACGGCTGTACAGGGTGTCCTCGGTCGGGAGCTGGTCGGTGTCGCCCTCGGCGATACCGTCCGGTCCAGGCATGGTGGCTGGGGTTTCCTCGGTCATGGTCCTACCGTGACACCAGTTCGGCGCGGACGCCAGAGTGCCGGGGCCGGAGTGCCGACGTGGCGAACCTCATGAACGGGAACCGCTCCAGGGGGCGCCTACGCTTTGACCCCTGGGGAAACTGGCAGGTACCCTAATGAGTCGTTGTGCTTTGTCACGACGTCCTGCGTCAGCACCGAGCCCACTCGAGTGCGGACGAACGGCCCGGACGTCGAACTGACCCCCGCGCACAACGACCTGACTCTTCGGGCGCCGCTTCTCGCCCGACGACACCGCAAACGAAAAGGTTACGAACCGTGCGTACGTACACCCCCAAGCCCGGCGACGTCCAGCGCGACTGGTACGTCATCGACGCGACCGACGTCGTCCTGGGCCGCCTGGCAAGCCAGGTCGCCAGACTGCTGCGCGGGAAGCACAAGCCGACCTTCGCTCCGCACGTCGACGGTGGTGACTTCGTCATCATCATCAACGCCGACAAGGTCGCGCTGAGCGGCAACAAGCGCGAGACCAAGCTGGCTTACCGCCACTCGGGTTACCCGGGCGGTCTCACGGCCACCCCGTACGGCGAGCTCCTGGACACCAAGCCGGAGCGCGCCATCGAGAAGGCCGTGCGCGGCATGATCCCCAAGACCTCGCTCGGTCGGACGCAGATGACCCACCTGAAGGTCTACGCAGGCTCTGAGCACCCGCACACGGCGCAGCAGGCCAAGCCGTTCGAGATCACCCAGGTTTCGCAGCAGGCCTGAGGCCGCTGCCGGATCGTAACGCGAAGGACGCGAGGACATCACCGTGGCCGAGACCACCGTCGAATTCGAGCAGGGCGCCGAGGCGCCCAGCAACTACACCACCGAGACTTCCGCGCCTGCGACGCGCGGTTCGTCCATCACCGCCCCGGGCCAGGCCCTCGGGCGCCGCAAGGAGGCCGTGGCGCGCGTGCGCCTCGTCCCCGGCACCGGCACCTGGAAGATCAACGGCCGCACCCTCGAGGACTACTTCCCGAACAAGGTGCACCAGCAGCTGGTCAACTCGCCGCTGAACCTGGTCGAGGTCGAGGGTCGCTTCGACGTCATCGCCCGCATCACGGGTGGCGGCACGTCGGGTCAGGCCGGCGCGCTGCGCCTGGGCATCGCCCGTGCGCTGAACGCCATCGACGAGGACGCGAACCGCGCCGAGCTCAAGAAGGCCGGCTTCCTCACGCGTGACGACCGCAAGGTCGAGCGCAAGAAGGCCGGTCTCAAGAAGGCCCGCAAGGCTCCGCAGTACTCCAAGCGCTGATCAGAGCGCTTGGCCGGGTGGCCCCGCCGGACAGTGTCGAACTGTTCAGCGGGGCCACCTGCATTTGCAGGGGCAGACAGCGGAACCGGCACCCGCCGGCGCCCACTACGGTGGGATCGGGAACGAGCTGAGGAGAACGTGCATGGGCAGGCTGTTCGGCACCGACGGAGTTCGGGGCCTCGCCAACAAGGACATCACCGCGGAGCTGGCGCTGGAGCTGGGCGCCGCGGCTGCCCGGGTCCTGACCGCGCAGGGTGAGCTGCTGGGCCCGCGACCGCGGGCCGTCGTCGGGCGGGACACGCGGGCGTCCGGGGAGTTCCTGGCCGGGGCGGTCGCCGCGGGACTGGCGTCCGCGGGCGTGGACGTGGTGATGCTGAACGTGCTGCCGACGCCGGCGCTGGCGTACCTGGTGACGGAGCTGGAGGCCGACCTCGGTGTCATGGTCTCCGCCTCGCACAACCCGATGCCCGACAACGGCATCAAGTTCTTCGCCCGGGGCGGGCTCAAGCTCGACGACGCCGTCGAGGACGCCATCCAGGCGACCCTCGGGGACGACTGGGAGCGCCCCACGGGCGCCGACGTCGGCCGCATCCGTACGGACGGCCAGGCGGCCGCCGAGCGCTACGTGCGGCACCTGACGGACAGCGTCGGCACCACCCCGGACCACCGGCCGCTCGAGGGGCTGCGCATCGCGCTGGACTGCGCGAACGGCGCGGCGAGCGAGGTCGGCCCGGAGGCGCTGCGCGCCGCGGGCGCGGACGTCGTGGTGATGAACGCCAGCCCCGACGGCCGGAACATCAACGAGAAGTGCGGCTCGACGCACCCGGAGCAGCTGCAGGCCGTCGTCGTGGCCTCGGAGGCGGACTTCGGCGTCGCGTTCGACGGCGACGCCGACCGCTGCCTCGCCGTCGACCACACCGGCAAGATCGTGGACGGCGACCAGATCCTCGGCATCCTGGCCACCGCGCTCAAGGAGGATGGCCGCCTGCCGGGCGACACCCTCGTCGTGACGGTGATGAGCAACCTCGGCCTGATCCTGGCGATGCGGGAGCGGGGCATCACGACGGTGCAGACCGCCGTCGGCGACCGGTACGTGCTGGAGGAGATGCGCGCCAAGGGCTACGGCCTGGGCGGTGAGCAGTCCGGCCACATCATCCTGGCCGACCACGCCACCACCGGCGACGGCGTGCTCTCGGCGTTGCACCTCGCCGCGCGGGTCAAGGCCTCGGGCAAGCGCCTGGGTGATCTTGCGGGTGAGATCGAGCGCCTGCCGCAGACGCTCGTCAACGTCCGCGGCGTGGACAAGTCGCGCGCCGGTACGGACGAGGGCGTGCAGTCCGCGGTGGCCGACGCGACCGCACGGCTCGGCGACACCGGCCGGGTGCTCCTGCGGCAGTCGGGCACGGAGCCGCTGGTCCGCGTCATGGTCGAGGCCCCGGCGCAGGACGAGGCGGACAAGGTGGCCGAGGACCTCGCCGCCGTCGTGCGGGAGCGGCTCGCGCTCTGACGTGAACGGCCCGTGAAACCTTGGGAAGCGGGGTTGTACCAGGGGGTCCCCTGATGCGTTTCAGGGGGCCCCCTTGCGTACTCTGGAAGTAGGCACTATGAGGTGCCCTTCTCCGCCCCCCGGGTAGTGCCCGGCCGAGACTCCCCGAGGTCCCGTGCTCGAACTCATCTCCACCGTCCTGAGCGCCACCGAGGCCTGGATCCTCGCGATGGCGGCCTCGCCGTGGATCTACCCGGCCATGTTCGCCTTCGCGACGATCGACGGGTTCTTCCCGCCGCTGCCGAGCGAGTCGGTGGTCATCACGCTGACCGTGTCGGCGCACAGCACCGGCACGCCCTGGATGTGGCTCGTGCTGATCGCGGCGGCGGCCGGCGCCTGGCTGGGGGACCAGATCGCCTACCAGATCGGCAAGATGATCGGCACGGACCGCGTTCCGTTCCTGCGCTCGGCCCGGGGGCGCCGGGCCGTGGACTGGGCGGAGCGGGCGCTGACCCGCCGCGGCGCGTCCTTCATCCTGGCGGCGCGCTACGTGCCGATCGGCCGCGTGGCCGTGAACATGACGGCGGGCGCCGTCGGCTACCCGCGGCGCCGGTTCATGTTCATCGCCGCGATCGCGGCGGTCATGTGGGCCCTGTACTCCGCCGGCATCGGCCTGGTCGCGGCCCAGTGGCTCGGGCACGAGCCGCTGCTGGCGATCGTGATCGGCGTCGTCCTGGGCGTCGCGATGGGCTTCATCGTCGACAAGGTCGTGGGCTGGTTCTCCCACCGGCACCTCGACGAGGACGCGGACGGCGTCGCCGGCCCGGACGGCGAGAAGGTCGCCGTCCCGGCGGGCGCCACCGAGATGGTCCGCGAGTACGTCCACCGGGTCGACGACGCGGACCGGTCCGCGAACGAACGCTGAGCCGCTAGAGCTTGCGGAGCCGGACCCGCTGCACCGCGTGGTCCGAGCCCTTGGTGAGCACGAGGGTGGCGCGGCCGCGCGTCGGCAGGATGTTCTTCTCCAGGTTCGGCGCGTTGATCGACTCCCAGATCGACAGGGCCTTGTCCGTGGCCTCCTGGTCGGACAGCGACGCGTATCGCTTGAAGTAGGAGTCCGGCTTGGTGAACGCCGTGCGGCGCAGCTCAAGGAACCGTTCCACGTACCACTGCCGGATGTTCCGGGTGCGGGCGTCCACGTAGATCGAGAAGTCGAAGAAGTCGCTCACCGCGACGGTCGACTCGTCGACGGACGACGGACGGGCGGGCTGCAGCACGTTGAGCCCCTCGACGATGAGCACGTCGGGCTTACGGACCACGACCTCCTCGCCCGGCACGATGTCGTAGATCGTGTGCGAGTACACGGGCGCGCGGACCTCGTCCTGGCCCGCCTTGATGCGGGACAGGAACCGGATCAGGGCCCGGCGGTCGTACGACTCCGGGAAGCCCTTGCGCTCCATCAGGCCGCGCCGTTCGAGCTCCGCGTTCGGGTACAGGAACCCGTCGGTCGTGATGAGCTCGACGCGCGGCGTCTCGGGCCAGCGGGCGAGCATCTCGCGCAGCACGCGCGCCGTCGTCGACTTGCCGACGGCCACCGAGCCGGCCACGCCGATCACGTAGGGGGTGCGGGGCGGGTCCTCGTGCAGAAACGTCGAGGTCGCGTCGTGCAGGCCGCCGGTGGCCTGCACGTAGAGGTTGAGCAGTCGCGACAGAGGGCGGTAGATCGCGTCGACCTCGGCGAGGTCGATCGGGTCACCGAGTCCGCGCAGGCGCTCGACGTCGTCGTCGGTCAGCGGCAGCGGGGTGGACGCCGACAGACGGCTCCAGGCCGCCCTGTCGAGATCCACGTAGGGCGAGGACGGGGCAAGGGCGAGCAGGTGCTCCCCGAGGTCCGTCGACGGGAACTGTGAAACCACCTGCAGCATTGTGCCCCACCCGCGGCACGGATCGGCGTCGTCCGAGGCCGGAGGCGGTCCGGGAGGTGATCCCCGGGGTGAGACACGGGCGCTGTGAGCCCAGTCATGGGGGCGCACCCGAACGCTCGTTAGACTCGCCCGCATGTGTGGGATCGTCGGTTACACCGGAACTGCTGCGTCTATCGCGGACGGCATCGCCTCAGGCGCCGCCTCGCCGTCGGGCACGCCCCTCGACGTGGCCATCGAGGGGCTGCGCCGCCTCGAGTACCGCGGCTACGACTCGGCGGGCGTGGCGCTCGTCGCGCCCGGCCTGGACGGGATCGCGTGGGCCAAGAAGTCGGGCAAGCTCGCCAACCTGATCGAGGTGCTCGACCACGACCCGCTCCCGGAGGCGACCGCGGCCATCGGGCACACCCGCTGGGCCACGCACGGCGGCCCCACCGACGCGAACGCCCACCCGCACCTGGCCGACGGCGACCGGCTCGCCGTCATCCACAACGGCATCGTCGAGAACTTCGCCCAGCTGAAGAACGAGCTGCTGGCCGACGGCGTGGTGTTCCGCTCCGAGACCGACACCGAGGTGGCCGCGCATCTCGTGGCCAAGGCGTACCGCGAGACGGGCGACCTGACCGCCGCCATGACCGTCGCCGCCGGCCGCCTGGAGGGCACCTTCACGCTGCTCGCCGTGCACGCCGACGCCCCCGAGACCGTCGTGGGCGCCCGGCACGACTCCCCGCTGGTGGTGGGGCTCGGTGAGGGCGAGAACTTCCTGGGCTCCGACGTCGCCGCGTTCATCGCGCACACCAAGGAGGCCCTGGAGCTGGGCCAGGACCAGGTCGTGACCATCACGCCCACGTCGGTGTCGGTGACCGACTTCGACGGCAAGCCCGCCGAGGCCAAGCGCTACACCGTGGACTGGGACGCCGCGGCCGCCGAGAAGGGCGGCTTCGACTCCTTCATGGACAAGGAGATCCACGACCAGCCGCAGGCCGTGGCCGACACGCTGCTCGGCCGGACCGACGCCGCGGGCGCGCTCGTGCTGGACGACCTGCGCATCGACGAGTCGATCCTGCGCGCCGTGAACAAGATCATCGTCATCGCGTGCGGTACCGCCGCCTACTCCGGGCACGTGGCGAAGTACGCGATCGAGCACTGGTGCCGCATCCCCGTCGAGGTCGAGCTGGCGCACGAGTTCCGCTACCGCGACCCGATCGTCGACGAGCGCACCCTCGTGGTCGCCGTGACGCAGTCCGGCGAGACCATGGACACCCTGATGGCCGTGCGGCACGCGCGCGAGCAGGGCGCCAAGGTGATCTCGATCGTGAACACCCACGGCTCCACGATCCCGCGCGAGTCCGACGCAGTGCTCTACACGCACGCCGGCCCCGAGATCGCCGTCGCCTCCACCAAGGCGTTCCTGGCGCAGATCACGGCCGCCTACGTGCTGGGCCTGTACCTCGCCCAGCTGCGCGGCAACAAGTTCCCCGACGAGATCGCCACGCTGCTCGACGAGCTGCGGGCCATGCCGCGCAAGATCCAGACCGTCATCGAGCGCGGCGAGTACGTGCGCGCGACGGCCCGGTCCATGGAGCAGTCCGACAAGGTGCTGTTCCTGGGGCGGCACGTCGGCTTCCCGGTGGCCCTGGAGGGCGCGCTCAAGCTCAAGGAGCTCGCGTACATCCACGCCGAGGGCTTCGCCGCCGGCGAGCTCAAGCACGGCCCGATCGCCCTGATCGACGACGGGCAGCCCGTGTTCGTGGTGGTGCCCTCGCCGCGCGGGCGCGACTCCCTGCACTCGAAGGTCATCTCCAACATCCAGGAGATCCGGGCACGCGGCGCCCGCACCCTCGTGATCGCGGAGGACGGCGACGACGAGGTGCGCAAGTACGCCGACGAGATCTTCTGGATCCCGCAGGCGCCCACGCTGCTCCAGCCGCTGCTGGCCGTGGTGCCGCTGCAGATCTTCGCGATGGCGCTCGCCACCGCCAAGGGCCTGGACGTGGATCAGCCGCGCAACCTCGCCAAGTCGGTCACGGTCGAGTAAGGACGCCGGCCCGGCTGTGGCACGCTCGTCGGCGTGGAACTTCAGAAGCTCTCCGACGAGGTCGAGATCATCAGCCGGGCCTACGCCCGCATCCATGGGCTGGAACGCACCGACGACTGGCTCCTGCTCAAGCTCCACGAGGAGATCGGGGAGCTCACCCAGGCGTTCCTCAACCTGTCCGGCCGCTCGCGCGACCGGGGCCTGACCGACGACGAGGTGCGGGACGCGTTCCGCGGCGAGGTAGCGGACGCGATGGGGCAGCTGCTGCTCGTGGCCCGGCGGTTCGACGTGGACCTCGCCGAGGAGCTGGACCGCAAGTGGTTCCGCTGGCAGCACCTGGTCCGGCCGGAGGACACGGAGGGGATCCGCGACGCCGGTTCCGGTGTCGGGGGTAGCGGTGCCGGTGGTACCGACGACCGCGGTCCCGATGTCGGTGGTCCCGTCTAGGGTCTGATCCGGACGGGCCGCCGTGGCCCTCAGGAGAGGAGTGCCCGTGGCGTACGTGGAGGTCGACGGGGTCCAGGTGCACTACGTCGAGCACGGGCCGCCGTCCGGCGGCGGGGTGCGCACGGCGGTGCTGGTCCACGGGTTCCCGGTGGACCACCGGATCATGACCGGCGCGTTCGAGCCGGTCTTCGCCGGGCGCGAGGGCTGGCGCCGCGTCTACGTGGACCTGCCGGGCATGGGCCGCACGACGGCGCCCGCCGTGGCGAGCACCGACGACGTCTTCCGGGTCCTGCGCGGGGCCGTCGAGGCGCTGGTGCCAGAGGGGCCGTACGTAGTCGTCGGGCAGTCGTTCGGCGGGTACATGGCGCGCGGGCTGGCGGCCGCCGACCCGGACCGTGTCGCGGGCCTGGCCGCCGTCGTGCCCCTGATCGAGCCGCGGCACGAGCTGCGGGAGCTTCCCGAGCGTCAGGTGCTGGTCCGGGACCCGGCGCTCGCCGCCCGGGTCGGGGCCGACGCGCTCGACGCCGAGGAGGTGCTCGTGGTGCAGACCGAGGACACCTGGTCGCGGTCCCGCCAGGAGGTGGACCCGGGGCTGGCCGCGGCCGACCCGGTGGTGGTGGCGCGGATCGAGGCGAGCTACGCGGGGACGTTCCCCGTGGAACCGAAGCAGTTCGAGAAGCCTGTCCTCATCGTCGCCGGGCGTCAGGACTCCATGACGGGCTACCGCGACGCGTGGGACGTCGTCGAGAGCTACCCGCGCGCGACCTTCGCCGTGCTCGACCGTGCGGGGCACGCCCTGAACATCGAGCAGCGCGGGCTGTTCGAGGCCCTGGCGGGGGAGTGGCTGGACCGGGTCGAGGAGGCGACGCCGGCCTGAGCCGGGGCACCCTGAGCGACGGCGATCAGTTCGACACCGCGACGAACACCAGCAGCGTGACGATCACGGCTATCACCACGCCGAAGACGGCGACCATGATCACGGGGAAGGGGAGCTTGTCGTCGTCCTCCGGCATGGCAACCTCCTACGCGCGAAAGGTGGCGCCCTGCCGGTACGGAGCAGGTGCCACCTTTACCTCTGCATTACGAGGGTATGGTGCCTCAAAACGGGCATCCCTCGCAAGACCCCGGTGTGAAGCGGCTGACCTGCGGTTTTGCCCGCCCGGAGCGCTCCGGGGCCGGGGCGCGGCCTGCGCGGGATCTAGGCTGTGCCCATGATCATCGGCACGGGCATCGACGTCGTCGACGTGGACCGGTTCATGGAGACCCTCGACCGCACGCCCCGGCTGCGGGAGAAGCTGTTCACCGAGGCCGAGCGGGAGCTGCCGGCGGCGTCCCTGGCCGCCCGGTTCGCCGCGAAGGAGGCCATCGCCAAGTCGCTCGGCGCCCCGGGCAACCTGCGGTGGCACGACGTCACCGTGCACCGCACGGTGGGCGGCCCGCCCCGGATCGACGCGAGCGGCACCGTCGCCGCCCGCGCCGCCGAGCTCGGGGTACGCACGTGGCACATCACGATCTCGCACGACGCCGGGATCGCCTCCGCGATGGTGATCGCGGAGGGCTGATCCGGCGACGGGGCTACTGGAGCTCGGGGATGACCTGCTTCTCGAAGAGCTCCAGGCCGCTGGTGTCGTAGGCCGCCTCCTGGAAGTACGTGATCGCGTACTCCAGGCCGCGCGAGCCCATGCCCTGCAGCCGCTCGACGATCTGCTCCGGCGTGCCGACCAGGAGCCCGTTGCGCCAGTTCGTGATCTCCCGGTCCGCCTTGCCGGGCACCGACTTGCGCAGGTGCGCCTCGATCCAGTCCAGCCGCTGGGCGACCTCGGCGTCGTTCTCGCCGATCACCACGTTGTAGTTCGTGGACCGCGTGATCTCGCCGAAGTCCCGGCCCACGTCCTTGCAGTGCGCCTCGAGCACGCCCGACTTGTGGGTGAAGCCCTCGGGCGAACCGTCGAAGTTGGTGTACTGCGCGTGCTGCGCGGCGATGCGCAGCGTCTTCTGCTCGCCGCCGCCCGCGATCCACAGGGGGATGGACGGGACCTCGGCGCCGCCGTCGCCCACCGGGAGCTGCTGCAGGGGCTGCGGGTAGCAGAGCGCGCCGTCGACCTGGTAGCGCTTGCCCTCGAACGTGCCCGAGGACCCCGTGCGCCACATGCTCGACATGATCTGCACGCCCTCGTCGAGCGCGCGCAGGCGCTCGCCCGCGGTCGGGAAGCCGTAGCCGTAGGCCCGCCACTCGTGCTCGTACCACCCCGCCCCGATGCCCATCTCGATGCGGCCGCCGGAGATCGTGTCGATCGTCGAGGCGACCTTGGCCAGGTAGGTCGGCTCCCGGTAGGCCATGCAGGTGCACATCTGACCCAGGCGAATGCGCTGGGTCGCCGCCGCGAACGCGGCCATCAGGGACCACGCCTCGTGCGTGGCCTCGGTCGAGGGCTCGGGCGTGGTGTGGAAGTGGTCGTACACCCAGGCCGACTCCCAGGCGAACTCGCCGCCGGGGACGGCCTCGCCCGCGGCCTGGTTCTCGGCGCGGTGGACGAGGGAGAGCATGGTGGCCCACTGGTCGGCGGGCGCGACGTCGACCAGGTCGAAGCGCCAGCCCTGCGGGATGAAGAGTCCGAATCGCATGGCCCGACCCTATGCCGACGTGGTTCGCCCAGGGGAGGGGTGGTCGAAATTGTCGGGTTTCGGTACCTCCGGTGCTGGTCGAGGCGGCAGGATGGGGCTGTGAAAGACGCGTGGAGTTCCGACGAGGTACGAAAGGCCGAGGAGCCGCTGATCGCCGCCGGCGTGCCGCTCATGGCCAGGGCCGCGTACGCGCTGGCCCAGACGGTCCTCCGGGAGGTGGCGGCCCGTCCTGCCGGTAGTCGTACGACCCGGCCGGCCGGCCGTCCTGCCGCCCGCCCGGGCGGCGTCCGCCTGCGGGGGAGCCTCGGCTCCGACGGCCTGCCCGGCACGGCCCGGGTGCGCCCCGCCCGCTCGGCCGAGACCCGCGGCGACGTGCGCGGCGCGCGCGCCCTGCTCCTCGTCGGCCCCGGCAACAACGGCGGCGACACCCTGTACGCCGGCGCGCACCTGGCCAGGCGGGGGATGTCGGTCACCGCGGTCCTCGCGTCGGCCCGCGCCCACGAGGACGGCCTCGCGACGTTCGAGGCCGCCGGCGGGCACGTGCAGACCCTCGCCGACGTCCGGGTCCCGACCGTGGTGCAGTGGGCCCGCGCGTCCGACGTCGTGCTGGACGGCCTGGTCGGCGTCGGCGCCCGCGGCGCCCTGCGGCCGCCCGCCGGCGGCCTGGTCCGCGCCCTCGTCGAGGCCCGCGAGGCGGCCGGCCGCCGCTGGCCGTACACGGTCGCCGTGGACATCCCCAGCGGCATCGGCGTGGACGACGGCGCGGTGCCCGGCCCGGTGCTGCCCGCGGACCGCACGGTGACGTTCGGCGCGCTCAAGGCCGGGCTGCTGCTGCCCCCGGCCGCCCAGCTCGCCGGCGCGGTCGAGCTGGTCGACATCGGCTTCCCCGACGTCTCGGTCACCGACCACTGGGCCAACGCGGCGCAGCGCGTGACCCTGGGCCGGCACGCGATGGTCGGCACCGACACCGGCTCCGGCCGCGTGCGGCGCATGGAACCGGCCGACGTCGCCGACCTCTGGCCCGCGCCCACGGCGCGCGACCACAAGTACACGCGCGGCGTGGTCGGGGTGATCGCGGGCACGAGCACCTACCCGGGCGCGGCCGTGCTGGCGACGTCCGGCGCCGTGCGCGCCGGGGCCGGCATGGTGCGCTACCTCGGCCCCGAGGACGTCGGCGCCCGCGTGCTGCTCGCCCGGCCCGAGGTGGTCGTGGCGGGCGGCCGCGTCCAGGCGTGGGTGCTGGGCCCCGGCGTCCCCGCCTTCGACCCGGAGGAGGGGCCCGACGACGACGGCCAGGCGCGCCGGGTCTTCGGGGCGCTCGCGGCGGTGACCGGCGTGCTGTCCGAGGACGTGACCGGCGGCCGGATGCCCGCCGTGATCGACGCGGGCGCGCTCACGATGCTGGAGCACCGGCTCCCGGCCTGGGCGGTGTTGACGCCGCACGCCGGCGAGCTGGCGGAGCTGCTGCACGGCCTCGGCCACGAGGCCGACCGCGCGGCGGTCGAGGCGCGGCCGCTGCACTGGGCCCGCACCGCGCACCAGGCGACCGGCGCGACGGTGCTGCTCAAGGGCGCGGTCACGGTCGTGGCCGGCCCCGGCGGCGCCTACGCGCAGGCGGACGCCCCGCCGTGGACGGCGACCGCGGGCGCGGGCGACGTCCTGGCCGGCATCCTCGGCACGCTCCTGGCCGGCCGCTCCGCCGACGTGGTCGCGGACGAGACCCTCGCGGCCCGTCTGGCCGCGGCCGCCGTGCTCGTGCACGGCCGGGCCGCTGCGCGCGCGTCGGCGGGCGGGCCGGTCGCCGCGCTGGAGATCGCCCGGGCCGTGCCCGCGGTGATCGCCGAGCTCCTGGGCTG
>NZ_JBHVEG010000164.1:0-14051 GCF_042802395.1 Promicromonospora sp. NPDC057488 | reverse complement strand
GACCCGGCCGGGACCGCGCGGCCGACGCATGAGCGCCGCCGCTCACCCTTGACGTCCCCGCGCGCCCGGCTCCAGGCTCGCGCGGACGCCCGGGTGCAGCATCAGCGTGACCCCGGCCAGCACGAGCAGCACGTGCAGCGCCCGGACCACGGGAATGACCGGCGAGGTGTCGCCGCCCAGCGCCGCGGACCAGGAGACGCCGTCGGCCAGGGCGGCGGCCAGGGGCAGCAGCATCGAGCCCAGGCCCACGACGCCGAGCCCGAGCAGCAGTGCCCACCACGCCCATCTTCGGCCCCGGGCCAGGTTCCAGGCGCAGGCCAGCGCGGCGGCGAAGATCAGCCCGCGCACCCCGGCCTGGCCCACGACGGCGCCGTCGGCCCCCTGCTGGGCGACGATCGAGGAGACGGCGACGAGGGTCTCGGCGATGCCCGCCAGGACGGCGAGCGCGAAGGCGCCGGCCGCAGCGGTGCGCAGCGACGGTGCTGTGAGCAAGGTGGGTGATGCGGGTTCGGCCATGTGTCCATCCTGGTCAGAGCGACACGGGTCGACCATGCGGTTGTCCTCCCGATCCACGTGGGGTTTTCCCCACCCCGTCGCGTGGGAAGATGCAAAGGTCATGAGTTCGCGCCCCCTGCTCCCCCACCTGCGCCGGATGGTGCACGTGGGGCCGTACGGCGGGGAGCTCCCCGTGGCACTACGGGCGGCGGCGTCCGTGGCCGTGCCGATGCTGGTCCTGTGGGCCACGGGGCACCTGGAGTGGTCGCTGTACGCGACGTTCGGCGCGTTCACCAGCCTGTTCGGCCGCACCGTGCCCATCCGCCCGCGCCTGGTAACGCAGGTCCAGGCCGGCACCGTCCTGGTGGCGTCCGTGCTGGTCGGCACGCTGCTCGCCGTCCTGGGCTCCGCCGTCCCGGGCACCGGCTGGCTGGTGGTGCCCGTCGCCGCGCTCTGGGCCACCGGCGTCGCGATCCTGTCCCACCGGCTGCGCTGGCACCCGCCCGGGCCGCTGTTCCCCGTGTTCGCGCTGGGCGCCTGCTCGTCGGTGCCCGCCGGTCCCGAGCAGCTCCCGGTCGCGCTGGCCGTGGCGGTCGCCGCCGTCCTGTTCGCACTCGTGCTGACGGCGTGCTTCGCGCGGTTCGAGCCGGGCGGCCCGGGGGCCACGCCCGGCCCCGCAGCCACCGCAGCGCCGGCCCCGACGCCCGGCCCCGAGTGGACCCTGTCGCACTACCTGGTGCGGTACGCCGCCGGTGTCGCCGTGGCGGGCGCGATCGCCACGGCGATCGGGCACCCCTACTGGGCCATGGTGGCCGCGGTCGTGCCGATGTCGGCGCCCGACGCCTCCGGGCGGCTCCTGCGCGCGGCCCAGCGCCTGGCGGGCACGCTCGTGGGCGTGCTCATCGCGTGGGCGCTGCTGGCCGCGGCGCCGCCGCCGCTCGTGGTCATCGCGGTCGCCGCGCTGCTGCAGGCCGGCGCCGAGCTCTACGTCGGCCGCAACTACGCGCTCGCGATGCTCTTCATCACGCCGCTGGCCCTGTCGATGACGCACCTGGCGCACCCCGTGCCGGTATCCGGCCTGGTCAGCGACCGTGCCCTGGACACCTTCGTGGGGGTCGCGGTGGCCGTGGTGATCACCCTGCTCACGCACGAGCGACGCCAGGACGCCGAGGGCTGACGCCGGCCCCGCACGACCCCCGCCGTCGGACCGCCGTCCGACCGCCGTCGGACCACGCGAAAAGGCCGACAGAACCGGTCGGACCGACGTAAGATCACGCGATCAATCCCTCGTCCAGGATGATTCTCGCCTGGCAAGGGGTGAACTTGGCGCAGGTCCACCCCGGCCGCTTGACGCACATGTAGATCGATCAATAACGTGGTATTTGCCGACAGTTAATGTGAATTAGGGCCCGGTGTTCGGCCCCTTGCAGAACACCAGAGGAGCTACCGATGAGTCCACGACGACGTGCCACACAGGTAGACATCGCCCGCGCGGCCGGCGTCTCGCAAGCGACGGTATCCCTGGTGATCAGTGGCGGCCACGGGAGCGAGCAGGTGGCCGAGCACACCCGCACCGCAGTGCTCGACGCCGCCACGCGGCTCGGCTACTCGGTCAACACCGCGGCGCGCAGCCTCAAGGGCGGGCGCAACCACATCCTCGGCCTGTACACGTTCGAGTCGGTCTTCCCCACCGACCAGCGCGACTTCTACTACCCGTTCCTGCTCGGCGTCGAGCGGGCCACCGCCGAGGTCGGGTACGACCTGCTGCTGTTCAGCTCCGTCACCCCCGGCCCGCGCCGCATCTACTCCGACGGCATCAACCGGCTCAAGGTCGCCGACGGCTGCGTGCTGCTGGGCCGGCAGGTCGACCACGCGGACATCGCCGAGCTGGTCCGCGACGACTTCCCCTTCGTGTTCGTCGGACGCCGTGAGCTGCCCGGCATCGAGCTGTCCTACGTGGCCCCGGACTACGGGACCGCGACCCGCGACCTCGTGCTCCGCCTGACCGGCCTGGGCCACCGCCGCCTGGCCTACCTCCGGCCCGACGACGACCAGGAGCCCACCCGGGACCGCGAGGCCGGATTCCGGGCGGGCGTGGCCGACGCCGGGCTGCCGGACCAGCCGGTCCATGCCCTGCCCGTCGGTTCGTCGCCGCCCGTCGAGCAGGTCCTCGACCTGCTGGGCGAACCGCTGACGACGCTGCTGGCCACCTGGCGCGCCGACGGCGTGACCGCCCTCCTGGTGGACCCCGGCGAGAACGACCGGACGATCGCCGTGCTGGAGCAGGTCGCCTCCCGCGCCGGGGTGCGCATCCCCGGGGACCTCTCCGTCGCCGTGCTCGGCGAGCCGTCCCCGCCGCTGTCCGCCCGGGGCGCCGACGCCGCGCTCGTGAGCACCCGGGACTGGACCCGCTTCACGCTCCCGCGCGAGGGCCTGGGCCGCGCCGCCGTCCACCTCCTGCTCGACCTGCTCGACGACGGCGGCCCCGCGCGACAGCTCACGATCCCGTGCACGCCCCTCGAGGGCGACACGGTGGGCCCGCCCCCGGTGGGTGCCGGGAGCTGAACGGGCCGCGGGACCGCCCGAAGCGCAGGAGGGCGCACCCCGTCGTCACCCAGGGATGCGAGACTGCGCGCATGCGTGACGACGAGTGGGCGCGGCAGCGCGCCGAGGCGGTCCGCGTGCAGGCCGACCGGCTCGCGGCGCGGCAGGACGCCGAGCATGCCCGCGCCGAGGCGATGCTGCACGAGTTCGCCGCCGCCGCGGACGCCGCCGGCCTCCAACCCGAGGACCTCGTGGTCCAGGGCTACGGCGGCCGCGGCACGGCCCGCACCGGGCTGCGCGGCTGGTACCTGCGCGTCGACCGCAGCGCCGGCGTCAGCACGTCCGGCGACTTCTACGTGCTCACCGCACCCCTGGGCCTGCTCGAACGCGTGCGCGGCGTGCGGCCCGAGGCACGCCGTCCGCCCCTGACGCTCGGCGCGGGCGGCAAGGACGGCGAGTCCATGCCACTGGCCGACGTCCTGGACCGCCTGCTGCCGGGCTGGCGCGCGCGCTGACGGGCGCCGTCGCCCGACCTCTCGGCGCGGCATCCCGGCCGCCAGCCCCGTCGACGCACCCGGAAGGTCCACGTTGCCCGCGTCCCGCTCCCCCGTTCCCGCCCCGGCAGGCCCGGCCGGCCCGGGAACCGTCGGCGAGGTGTTCGTCGCGTTCCTGCGCCTCGGCCTGACGTCGTTCGGCGGGCCGGTGGCCCACCTCGGCTACTTCCGTGAGGCGTTCGTGGTGCGCCTGGGGTGGCTCGGCGACCGCGCCTACGCCGACGTCGTGGCGCTGTGCCAGTTCCTGCCCGGGCCGGCGTCCAGCCAGGTGGGCATGGCGATCGGACTGCAGCGCGCGGGCGTGCGCGGGCTGCTGGCGGCCTGGGCCGGGTTCACGCTGCCCTCCGCGGTGCTCATGGTCGCCTTCGCCTACGGCGTCACCGCGTTCGGGGACGACGCCGGGGCCGGATGGATCGGCGGCCTCAAGGCGGCGGCCGTCGCCGTCGTCGCGCAGGCCGTGCTCGGCATGACCCGCACCCTCACGCCGGACGCGCGCCGCGCGACCATCGCCGCCGGCGCCGCGATCACCACGCTCCTGCTCCCCACGGTCGCCGGGTTCCCCGTGGCGCTGGGCCAGGTCGGGGTGATCGCCCTGGCGGGCGTGGCCGGGCTCGCCTGGCTCGGCTCCCTGTCCGACGACGGCGCCGCCGAACCGTTCACCGTCCGCGTCGGCCGGGGCGCCGCGGTGACCTGCCTGGTCGTGTTCGGCGCGCTGCTCGTGGCGCTGCCCCTGCTGGCCGCCGCGACCGACGGCGGCGTGGCCCGGCTCGTCGACGTCTTCTACCGCGCCGGGTCGCTCGTGTTCGGCGGCGGGCACGTGGTGCTGCCGCTGCTCCAGGCCGAGCTGGTGCCGTCCGGGCTGGTGGGGCACGACCAGTTCCTGGCGGGGTACGGGGCGGCGCAGGCCGTGCCGGGCCCGCTGTTCACGTTCGCCGCCTACCTCGGCGCGATCACGACGTCCGGCCCGTCCGGCCTGGCGGGCGCCGCGATCGCGCTCGTCGCGATCTTCCTGCCGTCGGCCCTGCTCGTCGTGGGCGGGCTGCCGTTCTGGGAGCGGCTGCGCGGCGCGCCCCGCGCCCGGCGGGCCCTGGCAGGCGTGAACGCCGGCGTCGTCGGGCTGCTGGCCGCCGCGCTCTACGACCCGGTGTTCACGCAGGGCGTGCTGGGCGCGTCCAGCCCGGTCGTGGCGCTGGCGCTCGCGATCGCGGCGTTCGTCGCGCTGACCCGGTGGTCGGCGCCGCCGTGGGCGGTCGTGCTCGTCGCGGGGGTGCTGGGGTGGGCGCTGCTGTGACGCGGGTGCCGTGTGAGGCGGGTGCCGCGGCGAGGTGGGGGCCGCGTGAGGCAGGGTCAGCCCGCTGACCGGCCCAGGTCCTCCCAGCGGCGCCAGGCCGTGATGCGCTCCTGGGTGATCGGCAGCACGGCGTCGACGGCGAGGTCGCCGACCAGGATCCGCAGCGGCGGCTCGTCGGCGTCGACCACGGCGAGGACCACGCGGGCGACGTCCGCCGGGGACGACGAGCCCGGCGGGTGCCAGGCGGCCGCGCGCAGCGCGTCGTACGCCGGGAGCTCCACGGCGCGCACCGCCGAGCCGCCGCGCCACTCGGTGTCCACGGGTCCCGGCTCCACGAGCGTCACGTGGATGCCGAACGCCGCGACCTCCTGGGCCAGCGACTCCGACAGCCCTTCGAGCGCCCACTTCGAGGCGCTGTACCCGCCGAGCCCCGGCCAGGCCGCGACCCCGCTGGAGCTGGACACCTGGACGATGTGCCCGGCGCCCTGGGCGCGGAGCACTGGGAGCGCCGCCTGGGTCACGTGCAGCACGCCGAAGAGGTTGACGTCGAGCTGCGCGCGCAGCTGCTCGGGCGTGATCTCCTCGACCGTGCCGAACAGCCCGTAGCCCGCGTTGTTCACGACGACGTCGAGGCGGCCCAGCTCCTGCGCCGCCGTCCGGAGGGCCGCCCGGGCCTGGTCCGGGTCGGTCACGTCGAGCCGCAGCGGCAGGACGGCGTCGCCGTGCTCGGCCACGAGGTCGTCGAGGGCGGCCAGGTCGCGGGCGGTGGCCGCCACGCGGTCGCCGCGCTCCAGGGCGGCCGTGGCCACGGCACGCCCGAGCCCGCGGCTCGCGCCGGTGACGAACCAGGTGCGGGTCATCGGGTGCCTCCCGCGACGGCGGGCAGCGCTGCGTGTGGCCCAGGGTCAGCCTTCATGGGCGCCATCGTGCCAGGTCGGCGGGTGACCTGTTGGCGAGGTCGCGCGTCGTCGTCGCCGGCGTTACCGCTGGCCGACTTCCGAGGTTCTGTTCGAGCCACGATGCTGCAACGTTTCAAGCCCGTTCCTACGGGCAGGAGTTCGCGGTCTGAACAGAACCTCAGGAGCGAACGGTGAAGCACGCCGCGACATGCGCATCACGAACCAGCTCGCGATGCCCGCATCAGACATTCGGCCGCGACGGAGCACTAGGCTCACGGCATGCCCGTGGACGACGTCGACACCCGGCCCGCGACGACGCGGCCCCTGACGCGCCGCGAGCGCCTCCGCCGGCAGACGGTCGACGAGATCGTGGAGCGGGCGCTGGAGCTCGTCGACACGGGCGGCGCGCACGGGCTGTCGATCGCCTCGGTGAGCAAGGCGATGGGCATGACGCCGCCGGCGCTGTACCACTACTTCGCCTCGCGGGAGGCGCTGCTCGACGCCCTGGTCCTGGCCGGGTACACCGACCTCGGCACCGCCGTGGAGGCCGCGGCGGACGCGGCGTCGGACCGCCCCGCCGCCGACCAGGTGGCCGCGATCGCGCACGCGTGGCGCCGCTGGGCGCTGGAGCACCCGCGCCGGTACGCGATGCTCTTCACGGGCAGCCGGCGCGAGGCGGTGGACCCCCTGGAGCATGTGGGCCCGATCAGCCGGAGCATGCTCGCCCTGGTCAGGGCGATCCAGGACCTGGTGCCGGAGGACGGGGCCAGGTCGGCTGGCGGCGTGGGCGCGGCCGGTGCCAGGCCAGACGGCGACGCGCGTGCGGCTGACACGGAGCTTGGCTCGGACCCGGGCCTGGACTCGGAGCTGTCCCGGTGGGGCCGGTCGCTCGGCGCCTCGGCGCGGACGGCGCCGGGTGCCCTCCGGCTCGCCCTGTCGACCTGGTACCGCGTGCACGGGCTCGTGTCGCTGGAGCTGGTGGGCGGGTTCGACACGATGGGCCTCGACGGCGGCAGCCTGCTCGCCGCCGAGGTCCGCAGCCTGGTCCAGGAGGCCGCCCGCTGAGGACCGGCGCGGCCCCGGACCGCCGCGGCGCCCGCCCGCCTCAGCGCCCCGGCCCCGGCGCCTCCGCGTGCTCGGTCAGGAACTCCCGGACCAGCGCCGCGACCCGCTCCGGCTGGTCCAGCGTGGACACGTGGCCGGCGTCGGGCAGCACCTCCAGCCGCGCGCCCGGCGCCGCGGCCGCCGCGGCGTCGAGCTCCGGCTGGAGCACCAGCGGGTCCGCGGAGCCCCGCACCCAGAGCGTCGGCACCGCCATCCGGTGCAGCTCCGGGAGGAAGTTCGTGCGCATCGCCCACGGGCCGAACGCGAGCGCCTGCCAGTCGTCGAGCGCGGGCTCGCCGTGCCGGTGCTTCTGTTCCGCCTCGCGCTGCGCGAGCTCGACGGCGCGCTCGATGCCCGGCGTCCCGGCGCCGTGCTGCAGGTTGTCCACGAACGACCGGCGTACCGCGCGGGGCGACCGGGCCAGCCACGCGGTCGTGGCGCGGAACAGGCCGGGCGTACGCGTGGACAGCCAGGTGAGGGACTGTGCCGGACGCCGCGCGCCCAGCCCGCCCGGGGCCAGCAGCACCGCGGCGCTGACCCGCTCCGGGTGGTCGAGTGCGGTGCCGATCGAGATGCCGCCGCCCATGGACAGGCCCACGAGCGCGGTCCGCTCGATGCCGAGCTGGTCGAGCAGCCCGATCACGACCCGCTGCAGCAGCGCCTGGTCCACCCGGCCCGGCCAGGGGCGGCTGCCGCCGTGCCTCGGCAGGTCGATCGCCAGTACCCGGAAGTGCTCGGCGAGCGCGGGCGCCACGTGCATCCAGTCGAGCTCGGCGGTGTCGAGCATCGCGCCGTGCAGCAGCAGCACGGGCGGTGCGTCGGCCCGGCCGCTGGTGTAGAGGCGGACGGGGCCGCCCGCCACGGTCAGGTCGCGCACCTCGTCGAACGTCGCGGTCATCGCTCCTCCTCGTCATGGATCGTCCCGGCCGCGTCCCGGCCGCTCACGTCGGCGCCACCCGCGCTGTCACCACCGTCGCCCGCTCCCCCGACGTCGATCCCCACGCGTACCAGCTCCGCGACCACCCCGAGCGCGGCGCGAAGCTGCTCGGAGGTCAGCGGTCCGATCAGCGCAGACGCCGACAGCAGCCCGATCGTCACGCTCGACAGCGCGAGCGAGACCGCCTCCGGGTCGACGTCGGCGCGCACCTGCCCGGCGGCCCGCAGCTCCTCGATGTGCGCCGTGATCCAGCGGAACCGGGCGCGGTACCGGTCCGGGCCGACGGCGCGCACGTGGTCGCCGAGCACGGCGCGGTCGTCGAGCATCGCGGCGGACATCAGCGGGTCGTCCAGCAGCGCCTCGACCCCTGCCCGGTACAGCGCGCTGAGCGGCACCGGGCGCGGCAGGTGCGCCGTCAGCGCGTCCACGCGGACCCCGAGCCGGGCGGTCGAGCGCTGCAGGACGGCGTCGAGCAGCTCGTGCTTGCCCGCGAACTCGCGGTAGACGCCGCCCTTGCTCACGCCCGCGGCGTCGGCCACGGACTGGACGGACATGGCGTCGAAACCGCGGTCGAGGACGAGGTGTTCGGCGACGTCGAGCAGGGTCTCCCGGCGGTCCGGGATGGTCGGTCTGGGCATGCGCACCTCCGTAGTGACCCAAAGTACCGTATGGGTCACTACGGAGGAACCGGTGCCGTCAGGGCACGAGCACGACCTTGCCGCCGGAGCGTCCGCCGTCGACCAGGCCCTGGGCCCGCGCCGCCTCCGCGAGCGGCAGCACGTGCGCGACCGGCACCGCCACCTCGCCGCGGACGACGGCGCCGATCAGGTCGGCGAGCTCCTCGGCCGACGGCTCGGACCGCTCGGTGAACTCGACACCCAGCCCGTGGGCCGCGTCGTCGGCGAGGGTCAGCACGCGGTCGGTGCCGCCCCGCAGCTCGATGCTGTCCGGGAGGACGCCGCGCCCGGTGGTGTCGAGCACGGCGTCGACCGCGGGGGCGAGCGCTCGGACGCGGTCCACCAGCCCCAGGCCGTAGGTCGTGGGTGTGGCGCCCAGGGCCGCGACCCGGTCCTGGTTGTCGGACGACGCCGTGCCGATCACGCGCACGCCCGCCGCCACCGCGAGCCGGGTCACCAGCGAGCCGATCACGCCGCTGGCTCCGTGCACCAGCAGCGTCTCGCCCGCCGCCGGACGCAGGATGCGCAGCGAGCGCCGCGCGGCCTCGCCGGCCACGGGCAGCGCGGCCGCCTGCGTGGCGGCGAACCCGTCGGGCACGGGGGCCCACAGCTTCAGCACGGCGAGCTCCGCCGCGCCACGGCTGGTCCAGCCGGTGACGCGGTCGCCAGGGGCGACCCCGGCGACGTCGGGCCCCACCTGGTCGACGACGCCGGCCGCCTCCAGGCCGGGCGACCCCGGCAGGCGCGTGCGGAACGCCGATTCCATGGCACCCGAGCGGACCTTGCCGTCGAAGGCGTTGAGGCCCACCGCCTCGACCCGCACCCGGACCTGCCCGGATCCGGCCTGGGGCTCCGGGGCCTGGCCGAGGTGCAGCACCTCGGGCCCGCCGAACTCGTCGAAAACTACTGCGCGCATGGTGCGTCCTCTCTGTCCAGGACAGTCTCCGCCACGACGCGGCGAGCCGGGGCGGCCCTCGCTCTCCGGAGCAGGCGGCTCAGTTTCCCGGGGTCCGCGCCTCGGCCGCCCACGCCTCCGAGACCGGCGCCATCAGCTCCGGGTCCGACGACGGCTCGAGGCCCGGGCCGCCCGCCGGTTCCGTCGTCGGCCCCGGGACGGTGAGCGTCGCGATGGCGGTGGTGACCGGGATGGCGAGCACCAGGCCGATGGAGCCGACGAGGGTACGCACCACCTCCTCGGCGATCTCGCCCGAGGTCAGGGCCGTGGCCGGCGACTGGTCGACGAGCCAGACCATCATCAGCAGCGGCAGGGCGGCGCCCACGTACGCGAAGGCGATCGTGTAGACGGTCGAGGCGATGTGGTCGCGCCCGATCCGCATGGCGCTCGTGAACAGCTCGGCCCGGGTGGCCGTCGGGGCTACGCCGCGCAGCTCCCACACGGCCGAGGCCTGCGTGATCGTGACGTCGTTGAGCACACCCATCCCGGCGAGCACGATGCCGCACAGCGCGATCCCCCGCAGGTCCGCGCCGGGCGCGCTGGACGGCAGGAAGGCCGAGGCCTCGTCGGTGGTGCCGGTGATCTGGGCGGCGCGCGAGGCCCAGGCCGCGATGCCCGCCGTCAGCGCCAGGCCGACGAGCGTGCCGAGCAGGGCGGTCGACGTCCTCGCCGACAACCCGTGCGCCAGGTACAGGGTGACGAACATGATCAGGGAGGACGTCACCAGCGCCACGCCGAACGCGTTCTGCCCGGCCAGCAGGGCCGGCATCGTGAACCCCAGGAGCACCACGAACGCGAGCCCCAGCCCGGCCATGGCCGCCAGTCCCCGCCAGCGCGCGACGAGCAGCACCACCAGCGCGTAGGC
Organism: Promicromonospora sp. NPDC057488; assembly: GCF_042802395.1. Taxonomy (NCBI): domain Bacteria; kingdom Bacillati; phylum Actinomycetota; class Actinomycetes; order Micrococcales; family Promicromonosporaceae; genus Promicromonospora; species Promicromonospora sp. NPDC057488. The sequence continues at coordinate 3,730 of NZ_JBHVEG010000164.1, read as the reverse complement.
GACCGCCAGCAGGGCGATGGGCAGCTCGCGCTGAAAGTCCAGGAACACGAGCGGGTCGATGCCGGGCTGGGAGACCTGTGAGATGTCGACGGCGGTGATGCGGTCGCCCGGTGAGAGCGGCACCGACGGCCCGGGCGACTGCATCCGGGAGGCGGTGCCGTCCGCGAGCTCGACCGGGACGGCGCCCGTGGCCGGGTCCGCGGGACCGGACACCGTGACGTCGACGAACGACGTCCCCTCCGCTCGCGCCGGGACCCGGTCGGGCACGTCACCTCCGGCGGGCCACAGCAGCCAGAGCCCGGCCAGCGTCGCGAGCAGCGCCGACACCAGGATCATGACCAGGAAGAACGTGGTCTTCGGCGCGGCAGGACCCGCCGAACCGTGCGAGGAAGCGTGCGCCATGCGGACATACTGGCCCACCATTGCGCCGCGGGCGCGGTGAGGGAAACGTTCGTCCGGCGACCGCACCGAGGCGGCGACGTCATGACCAATATCCACGCATTTCGCTATTGGGCGTCAACTCAAGACAGAGTCTGCGAATCGACCGCTCCGGACCGTATTGCGACAAGGTGAATTCTGGTGTGACATGGACAGCGATTCCCTGTCGAGAACTCACACCCGGGCGGTCTTTTCTTGCGGACATCAGCGAAGGTCACTCTCGGGGCGCTGGCCGCCCTTGTCCTGCTCGTCGCCGTCGCCGTCGGGAGCTGGTCGATCCGCGGAGCACAGGTGGACAGGGCCGACCAGGCCGCCGCCGCAGCGATCTCCGCCGCCGACGACGTCCGGATCGGAGTGCCGACCGTGGTGTCCGCGGAGACCCTCGAAAGGGTCTCGGCCGACCATTACCCGCTGTACTGGGCCGGGGAGATTCCCGACACGCAGATCGAGCTGACGCTAACCGCCGACAGCGGGACTTTCGTCCGTTATCTCCCGGCCGACGCAAAGGCGGGCGACTCTGACAAATACCTCACCGTCGCCACCTATGACGCCATCACCGGATACGAGGGTCTGAAGTCCGCGGACAAGGATGTCGCGAAGGTCGAGCAGAGCAAGAGCGGCGCGGTGATCGCCGTGTTCGACGACCGTCCGCTCTCGACATACTTCTCGTTCCAGAACGCCACTTTCCAGGTCGAGGTGTTCTCGCCCGAGAAGAACGAGTCGAAGAAGCTGACCGACGACGGCACGATCAGTCTCGTCGGCGGAGAGACCCGTTGACCTGGTACCGGCGAGCCGGGCGCACCACCCTGACCGTCGGTGCGACGGCAGTGCTGCTCCTGGCCGGCGAGCAGGTCGCCGCCGATGCGGCGACCGGGCCGGACAACCCCTGGGAGGGGCAGCAGCTACCCGGTCTGGGCGGCCCGGTCTTCGGCGACGCCGACGCCGGGACGGGCGAACCCGGCGATGCGGGCGCCACCGGGCCGGTCGGCCCGCAGGGCGCCACGGGTGCGCAGGGGGCCATGGGCCCGAGCGGATCGGCGGGGCCCGCGGGCGAGGCGGGCGAGCAGGGCGCGCCGGGCGTTGAGGGGCCGCCAGGTCCGCAGGGCGCCGACGGCGCGGTTGGCCCGCAGGGTGGGGACGGAGCGCGGGGCGAGGCGGGACAGCGGGGCGAGACCGGGGCGCAGGGCGCCCGGGGTGCCGACGGGCTTGACGGCGCGGACGGGAGTGACGGGGCTGACGGGAGCGACGGGGCTGACGGGAGCGACGGGGCGCAGGGTCCTGCGGGACCGCAGGGCGCCGTCGGACCGCAGGGCGCTACGGGAGCCGAGGGCGCAGACGGCGCCCAGGGAGCCGACGGGCCGCAGGGGGCCGACGGTGCGCAGGGCTCGGACGGCGCAGATGGAGCCGACGGCGCCGACGGTCCGCAGGGCGCGACCGGCCCCCAAGGTGCCGAAGGAGAGCAGGGAGCGACGGGGCCTCAAGGCGCGGACGGCGCCCAGGGCACGACCGGTGCGCAGGGCGCCGACGGTGCAGACGGCGCCGACGGATCTGATGGTGCCGACGGCCCGCAAGGTCCGACTGGGCCTCAGGGCGCACAAGGCGAGACAGGTGCACAAGGAGCAGACGGCACGGCGGGCGCCCAGGGCGCTGCCGGCCCACAGGGACCCGCGGGACCCCAGGGCGCGGACGGAGCGGACGGCGCTCAAGGTGCAGACGGGGCAGACGGAGCCGATGGCGCCCAGGGCGAGGCTGGCCCGCAAGGCGCGGACGGTGCGGATGGTGCGGATGGTGCGCAAGGTGCCGACGGCCCGCAGGGCGCGGACGGCCCGCAGGGCCCCGCCGGACCGCAAGGCGCAGCGGGCGCAGACGGGACCGACGGCGAAGACGGAGCTGAAGGCGCGGATGGTCCGCAGGGCCCCGCCGGACCGCAGGGCGCGGCGGGAGCCGACGGAGCGCAAGGCGCGACTGGCGCGCAGGGCGCGACCGGCGCGCCAGGCGCGGACGGCTCCGTTGGCCCGCAAGGTTTGGCTGGACCCCAGGGCGTACAGGGAGCAGATGGTGAGGCGGGTGCCCAAGGACCTGCTGGTCCGCAAGGGCCCGCCGGACCACAGGGCACAGCCGGCGCCGACGGGGCCGACGGCGCGCAGGGCGCGACTGGCGCGCAGGGCCCGGACGGATCAGACGGAGCGCAAGGCGCGACCGGCGCAGACGGCGCTGACGGAGCACAGGGCGCGGACGGCTCGCAGGGCGCCACGGGCGCGCAGGGCGCGACCGGCTCAGACGGACCGCAGGGTCCCTCCGGCCCGCAGGGTGCAGCGGGCGCGGACGGATCAGATGGTGCACAAGGTGCAGACGGCCCGCAGGGTGCGGACGGAGCGCAGGGTGCCGATGGCGCGGACGGAGCGCAGGGCGCGACCGGCGCCCAAGGTGCAGACGGGCCGCAAGGGCCTGTCGGACCCCAGGGCGCTGAAGGCACAGCTGGCGCGCAGGGCGCAGACGGCGCTCAGGGCACCGACGGTGCGCAGGGCGCGACGGGTGCGCAGGGCGCAGACGGACCACAGGGACCGGCCGGGCCACAGGGCGCCGTCGGACCACAAGGAGCGACCGGCGCCCAAGGGGCGGGTGGAGCCGACGGGGCTGACGGCCCACAGGGCGCGACCGGCGCACAGGGTGCCGAAGGCGCGCAAGGAGCCCAGGGCGCGGACGGCACTCAGGGTGCTGATGGATCCCAAGGCCCCACTGGACCGCAAGGTGCCGACGGCGCGACCGGACCCGGCGGCGTCCAGGGCCCGGCCGGCCCACAGGGACCGCAGGGCGACACCGGCCCGGAGGGCGAGGCCGGCCCTCAAGGCACACAGGGCGCCACCGGCGCAGACGGTGTGCAGGGGGCCGACGGACCGCAGGGCGCGACCGGTTCCCAAGGCGCGGACGGATCAGACGGGGCGGACGGCGCACAGGGGCCTACCGGACCCCAGGGAACACAAGGCGACACCGGTGCACAGGGCGAGGACGGCGCAGACGGAGCCGAAGGCTCCCAGGGCGCGACGGGGGCACAGGGCGCCGACGGCGCGACCGGATCGCAGGGCGCCGACGGAGCCCAGGGATCCACCGGTCCGCAGGGTGCCGACGGCGCAACCGGAGCACAAGGCGCGGACGGAGCCCAGGGATCCACCGGTCCGCAAGGCGCCGACGGAGCTGACGGCGACGACGGCCCGCAAGGCCCCACCGGACCTCAAGGGGCGCAAGGCGACACGGGTGCACAAGGCGCAACCGGCGCCCAAGGGTCCGACGC
>NZ_JBHVEG010000163.1:0-14153 GCF_042802395.1 Promicromonospora sp. NPDC057488 | reverse complement strand
GCCCCCGTTCTGCTCTGTCCTCGATCAGCCCTTGTTGCGCGGCGGGGCCTCGCCCAGCTCGCTCGCCGTGACGACGATCCCGCCCTGGACGGCCGGGTCGCCCTGGCCCTCCGCGGCGGCGGCCAGGTCGAGCGGGCCGGTGACGCGGCCGGCGGCCTTGACGTCCTCGACCGCGGTCTCGACGGCGGCCAGCGAGGCGGCCGGGACGGCCAGCGACGCCGCCACGATCGACGTGCGCATCGACGCCTTGGCCTCGGACTTCACCTTGCGGAGCGCGGCGAGCGCGTGCCCGGCGGCCGCGAGGTCGGCCGGGTCGGCGTCGCCGCCGGCCGCGCGCAGCGGCGCCGCGACGGGCCACGGCGCGCGGTGCACCGAACCCTCGCGCCACCAGGACCAGACCTCCTCCGTCGCGAACGGGAGGTAAGGCGCCAGGAGGCGGAGCATGGTGTCGAGCGCGATGGCCAGGGCGGTGCGGGCCGAGGTGGTCTCCGCGGAGACCTCCGTGGCGTCGGCGCCCGCACCGTACGCGCGGTCCTTGACGAGCTCGAGGTAGTCGTCGCAGAACGTCCAGAAGAACGTCTCGGTCGCCTCGAGCGCACGCGTGTGGTCGTAGGCCTCGAGCGCGGCCGTGGCCTGCTCGACCACGCCGGCCAGGCCCGCGAGCATGGACCGGTCCAGGGACACCGTGACCGCCGCCGGGTCCAGCGCAATCTCGCTGCCCGCACCGCCGCCGAACGACAGCGCGAACTTCGAGGCGTTGAGGACCTTGATCGCCAGGCGGCGACCGATCTTCATCTGGCCCACCTCGAACGCCGCGTCGGTGCCCAGGCGCGCCGAGGACGCCCAGTACCGCACCGCGTCCGAGCCGTGCTCCTCGAGCAGGCCCATCGGCGTGACCACGTTGCCCTTGGACTTGGACATCTTCTTGCGGTCCGGGTCGAGGATCCAGCCGCTGATGGTCGCGTTCTTCCAGGGCAGCACCTTGTTCTCCAGGTGCGAGCGCACCACGGTGGAGAACAGCCACGTGCGGATGATGTCCTGGCCCTGGGGGCGCAGGTCCATCGGGTACACGCGCTCGAACAGGTCGTTGTCCCGCTCCCAGCCCGACACGATCTGCGGGGTCAGGGACGAGGTGGCCCAGGTGTCCATGACGTCCGCGTCGCCCACGAAGCCGCCGGCCTGGCCGCGCTGCTCCTCCGTGTAGCCGGTGGGCGCCTGCGACGTCGGGTCGACGGGCAGGACGTCCTCGGCCGGGACGATCGGGTTGGCGTAGTCCACCTCGCCCGCGGCGTCGATCGGGTACCAGAGCGGGATCGCGACGCCGAAGAAGCGCTGCCGGCTGACCAGCCAGTCGCCGTTCAGGCCGTTGACCCAGTTCTGGTAGCGCACCCGCATGAAGTCGGGGTGGAAGTCGAGCTCCTTGCCCCGGGCCAGCAGCTCCTCGCGGAGCTCCTGGTCGCGACCGCCGTTACGGATGTACCACTGGCGCGAGGTCACGATCTCGAGGGGCTTGTCGCCCTTCTCGAAGAAGTTCGCCTTGCGCTGCGTGGCGACCGGCTCGGTCGGCATGTCGCCCGACGCGGTCAGCGCGTCGACGATCGCCTTGCGGGCGCTGAAGGTCGTCTTGCCCGCGACCTCGGCCTCGAACAGCTCGGCGCCGGCGCTGCCCGTGAGCCACTCCGGCAGCTCGCGCGTGATGCGGCCGTCGCGGTTGATGATCGAGCGCGTCGGCAGCTGCAGCTCGCGCCACCACTGCACGTCGGTGAGGTCGCCGAAGGTGCAGCACATCGCGATGCCGGCGCCTTTGTCGGGCTCCGCCAGGTGGTGCGCCAGGACCGGGATCTCGACGCCGAACAGCGGGGACGTCACGGTCGTGCCGAACAGGTGCTGGTAGCGCTCGTCGTCCGGGTGCGCGATGAGCGCGACCGCTGCGGGGATCAGCTCGGGGCGCGTGGTCTCGATGTAGACGGGCTCGCCGTCGGGCTTGTGGAAGGCGATCTTGTGGAAGTGCCCGGGGTAGTCGCGGGCCTCCAGCTCGGCCTGGGCCACGGCGGTCTGGAACGTGACGTCCCACAGGCCGGGAGCCTCGGCCTGGTAGGCCTCGCCGCGCTGGAAGTTGCGGACGAACGCCCGCTGCGCCGTGGCGCGCGAGGAGTCGCTGATGGTCTGGTAGGTCTGCGCCCAGTCCACGGAGACGCCGAGGCGCCGCCAGAGCACCTCGAACTCCTTCTCGTCCTCGGCCGTCAGCCGCTCGCACAGCTCGACGAAGTTGCGCCGGCTGATCGGCACCTGGTCGGCGGCCTTGACGTTCTTGTCGGTGCCCTCGAACGGCGGCTCGAAGTCGGGGTCGTAGGGCAGCGACAGGTCCACGCGCACGCCGTAGTAGTTCTGCACGCGGCGCTCGGTGGGCAGGCCGTTGTCGTCCCAGCCCATGGGGTAGAAGACCTCGAGGCCGCGCATGCGCTTGTAGCGCGCCACGATGTCGGTGTGCGTGTAGCTGAACACGTGCCCCACGTGCAGGGATCCCGAGACCGTGGGCGGCGGGGTGTCGATCGAGTAGACCTCGTCGCGGGTCTTGGTGCGGTCGAAGGCGAAGGTCTGCTCGGCGGTCCAGCGCTCGTCGAACTTGGCCTCGAGGCCGTCGGTGCTGACCTTGTCCGGTACCTCCTTGACCACCGCGCGTACGACCTCGGCGCCCGGTACCGCGGCGGCGGCGTGGGTCGGTGTCGTGTCAGGTGCGGGTGTGGTCGCAGCCGGGTCCGTCGGCCCGGTGGAGGCGGGAATGCTCATGCGCACCAGTGTCCCAGATTCGAGCAAGCCGAAGCGCACGTTTTCCACAGGTCGCGACGGCGGTGCGCGCGGCGTGCGCGGGCGAGACGTGCGCCACAGATCGTTCGAGATGGTCGATAGGTGCCAGAGGCATGGACTATGGTTCTGCTCGGCCCGAACAGGGCACACCGGTCAGGGCGGTCATTCCCTGGCCGTCGGAAGCAGCCCAGGAGACGAATCGTGCGCATGTCGTGTTGTCGGTGCTCGCAGCACCGCCTCCCCGTCATGTCCCGTCGTCCCTAGGAGTCCCATGTCGCTCGACCGCTCCGACGAGCCGGTCGCCCCGGCCACGTCGGCCGGCAGCGCTGCCGTCGTCGGCCGCGTGCCGCTGTGGCGCCGGCTGGCCCGGGACCGGTTCGCGCTGGTGGGCGGCGTGGTGGTCGTGGCGTACGCGCTCGTGGCGCTGGCCGCGCCCCTGATCACCAAGGCGCTCGGCGTGGACCCCTACACCTATGACCTGGACGCGCTCGGCCCGACCGGGGCGCCCGCCGGGCCGCTGGGCGGCGTCAGCGCGGAGCACTGGTTCGGCGTCGAGCCGCTCACGGGCCGCGACCTGTTCGCGATCGTGGTCATGGGCTCGCGCACCTCGCTGCTGGTCGGGATCGGCGCGACGGTCGTGTCCATGCTGGTCGGTACGGTGCTCGGCCTGGTCGCGGGCTACTTCGGCGGCTGGGTGGACTGGGTGGTCGCCCGCCTGATCGACGTGCTGATCGGGCTGCCCGCGCTGGTCTTCATGATCGCCGTCGGCGCCGTCGCGCCCGACTGGTTCCCGCGGCTGCTGCTCCTGGTGCTGGTGATCGGCCTGTTCGGCTGGTCGTCCATCGCGCGGGTGGTGCGCGGCCAGACCATGGCGCTGCGCGCCTCCGGGTTCGTGCGGGCCTCCCGCGCGCTGGGGGCCTCGCACGCCCACGTGCTGTTCCGCCAGGTGCTGCCCAACCTCGCCTCGACCGTGGTGGTGTTCACGACCATCTCGATCCCCGGCGCCATCGGCGCCGAGGCGGCGCTGTCGTTCCTGGGCGTCGGCGTGCCGCCGCCCACCCCGTCGTGGGGCCGGTCGATCGGCGACGCCGTCACCTGGTTCGCCGTCGACCCCGTGTACCTGCTGTTCCCCGGGCTCGCCCTGTTCGGCGTCACGCTCGCGTTCAACGCGTTCGGCGACGGCCTGCGCGACGCGCTCGACCCGCGCGGCGGCTCGAAGCGGCGCCGACGGCGCGGAGGTGCGCGATGACTCTCGTCCGGTTCCTCGCCACCCGCCTCGCGACGCTCGCGTTCGTGCTGCTCACCGTCTCGTTCCTCACCTACGCGCTGTTCGTGCTGCTGCCCGCCGACCCGGCCGCGCTCGCGTGCGGCAAGCCGTGCACGCCCGAGCGCCTGGAGACGGCGCGCGCCTTCATGGGCCTCGACGCGCCCGTGGTCCAGCAGTGGTGGGACTTCGTGCGGGGCGTCTTCACGGGCCGCACCTTCGGCTCGGCGGGCGCGACCATCGACTGCCCGCGGCCCTGCCTCGGCTACTCCTTCGCGCGGAACACGCCGGTCACCGAGCTGATCGTGGGGCGCTTCGGCGTCACGGCCTCCCTCGCGGTGGGCGCAGCGGTGCTGTGGCTCGTGGTCGGCGTCGGGGCGGGCGCCGTGGCCGCCGTGCGCCGCGGCACCCCGCTGGACCGCGGCCTCATGGTCGCGGCCATCACGGGCGTCTCCGCGCCGAGCTACCTGGTGGGCCTGCTCGGGATCCTGCTGTTCGGCTTCACGCTCGACATGGTGCCGGTGTCCGGCTACGTGCCGTTCGCCCAGAGCCCCGTGGACTGGGCGTGGCACCTGGCCCTGCCGTGGGCCGTGCTCGCGCTGCTGTCCGCGGCGGTCTACGCGCGGCTGACCCGATCGCAGATGCTGGAGGAGCTCGGCGCGCCGTACGTCCGCACGGCCCGGGCCAAGGGGCTGACGGAGGGCCGGGTCGTGACCCGGCACGCGCTGCGCAACGCGGCGATCCCCGTGGTCACGCTCTTCGCGCTCGACCTCGGCGCGCTGCTCGGCGGCGCCGTCATCACCGAGCGGGTGTTCTCGATGCCCGGTCTCGGCGCGCTGCTCATGGAGGCGGTCGGCAGCACCGACGTGCCGCTGCTGGTCGGCGTCACGGTCTTCACCGCGGCCATCGTGGTGGTCGCGAACCTGGCGGTCGACGTCGTCTACGGCGTGCTCGACCCGCGGGTGCGACGCGGAGGGAGAACCCGATGACCAGGCGATGTCGTCGGTGACGTCCGACCCCGCACCCCCGCGGCCCGAGCCGCACCAGACGCGTTCCACCCCAGAGACGAGAAGGACCAGATGACCCACGCACCGCGCACCTCGCGCAGGCCCGCCCGCCGGACGGCGGTCGCCGGCATCGCCGTCGCCGCGACGCTCGCGCTGACGGCGTGCAACGCCAACTCGCAGCCCGCCGCGACCTCGAGCGACGAGGCCACCGCTGTCCAGCAGGGCGGTGAGCTGCACATCCTGACCAGCAGCCCCGCCATCAACTGGGACCCGGCCACCAGCCAGAACCTCGCGATCACCACGCTCGGCCTGGTCGAGCGCCGGCTCACCTCCTGGAAGACCAACGCCGACGGCACCACCGAGGTGGTCCCCGACCTCGCGACGGACACCGGGACGCCGTCGGACGACGGGGCGAGCTGGACCTTCACGCTGAAGGACGGCCTGAAGTTCGAGGACGGCACGCCCATCACCGCGGCGGACGTCAAGTACTCGGTGGAGCGCTCGTTCGCCCCGGAGCTGTCGGGCGGCCTGAGCTACCACAAGAACCTGCTGGAGGGGGCCGACGAGTACACCGGGCCGTTCCAGGGCGACGAGCTCGACTCGATCGAGACGCCGGACGACAAGACCATCGTGTTCCACCTGGACAGCGCGTACGGCGACTGGCCGTGGATCGTCTCGATGCCGGCGTTCGGCGCCGTGCCCGAGGCGAAGGACGACATCGAGACCTACACGACCCAGCCCGTCGCCACCGGCCCGTACCGCGTGGCCGACACGGTCGAGGGCACCTCGGTGACCCTGGAGCGCAACCCCGAGTGGGACGCGGCCACGGACGAGGCCCGCACCGCCGGCCCGGACACGGTCGTGTTCGAGCTGAGCCAGGACGAGACGGTCGTGGCCCAGCGGCTCATCGCCGACTCCGGCGCGGACGCCTCGGCGTTCGGTGCCACGTTCGTGCCGCCCGCGCAGCTCGCGCAGGTGCAGCAGGGGCCGGCCAAGGACCGTCTGGTCACCTCGGGCCCGGGGGCGCTCGCGTACCTCGCGATCAACACGGAGGCCGACGGCCTGGACGACCTCGACGTCCGCAAGGCGATCAGCCTGGCCGTGGACAAGAACGCCTACCGCGTCGCCTCCGGCGGCGAGATCGCGGGCGACTTCGCCACCACGCTCGTCACGCCCGGCATCCCGGGGCGCGAGGAGTACTCGAACGGCGTCAACGACGCGGCCCCGGAGGGCGACGTCGAGCAGGCCGAGAAGCTGCTGGACGACGCGGGCTGGTCCGGTCGCGAGCTGCGGTTCGTGGTGACCGACGACGCCCCGACGCTCGCCCAGGCGCAGGCGGTCCAGCAGGGCCTGGAGCGCGCGGGCCTGAAGGTCAAGATCGTGCCGCAGGCCGACGACGTGTGGACCGAGACGGTCACGCAGGGCGACGGCTCGAAGTACGACCTCACGCTGTCGTCGTGGCAGCCGGACTTCCCGAGTGCGAACGGCAACATCCAGCCGCTGTTCGACTCCTCGCAGGTGGGTGACGGCGGGTACAACCTGGCCCGGTACTCCAACCCCGAGGCGGACGACCTCATCGAGCGCGCGACCGAGGAGACCGACCTGGACGCCGCCGCGAAGCTGTGGGTCGAGGCCGACCAGCTCATCCTGGGCGACGCCCCGGTGGTCCCGCTGATCTACACGAAGAACTCGTTCCTGCACGGTTCGAAGGTCGAGAACTTCCGGATCCCGGACTTCCCGGCCTACCCGAACTACCTGCAGGTCTCGCTCGGTCAGTGAGCGAGATCCTGGTGAACGACGGACAGCCCCTCCTGACGGTGGAGGGGCTGTCCGTCGTGTTCGACGACGCCGCGGCGCCCGCCGTCGACGGCGTGTCCTGGACGCTGCGGCCCGGTCGGGTGACAGCCCTGGTCGGCGAGTCCGGCTCGGGCAAGACGGTGTCCGCGATGGCGGTGCTCGGGCTGCTGCCGGAGGCCGCCGTGGTGGGCGGGTCGATCCGGCTCGGGGGATCGTCCGCCGACGGGTCGCCGGCCGACGGGCCGGCCGCCGAGCTGGTCGGGGCGTCGGCCGAGACGTTCCGCGGGGTGCGGGGCGCGGTGCTCTCGCTCGTCTCGCAGGAGCCGATGAGCGCCTGGAACCCGGTGCTGACCGTCGGCGACCAGATCGCCGAGGCGCTGCGGGCGCACCGGCGCGGGCCGGACCGGCCGAACCGTCGCACCGCGCACGAGCGCGTGCTCGAGCTGCTGCTCGAGGCGGGCCTCCGCGACCCGGAGCGGGTCGCGGCGTCCTACCCGCACCAGCTCTCGGGCGGTCAGCTCCAGCGCGCGCTCGTCGCGATGGGGCTGTCCCAGGACCCGGTCGCGATCATCGCCGACGAGCCGACGACGGCGCTGGACGTCACCGTGCAGGCCGGCATCCTCGACCTGCTGCGCGGGCTGCGCGACGAGCGCGGCACGGCCGTGCTGCTCATCACGCACGACATGGGCGTGGTGGCGGACCTCGCGGACGACGTCGTGGTGATGCGTGACGGCCGGATCGTCGAGGCGGCCCCGGTGCGCGAGCTGTTCGCGACGCCGCGCGAGGAGTACACGCGCACGCTGCTCGCGGCGGTGCCGCGGCTGGGGGAGCGGGGATCTGGGGTCGAGCGGACGTCGTTGGTCGAGCCTGTCGAGACCTCCTTCGCGGGGAGCCGGGTCTCGACAAGCTCGACCAGCGGTTTGGGCTCGACCGGCGGTGTCGGGCCGACCGGCGGTGTCGGGGCGGGCGGTGCCGCCGTGCTGCTCGACGACGTCACCGTGACCTACGGCGGCCGGCACCCCGTGGTCGCGGCCGACGGCGTCACGCTCGAGATCGGGCGCGGCGAGGTGCTGGGCCTGGTGGGGGAGTCGGGCTCGGGCAAGTCGACCCTCGGCCAGGTGGTCGCCGGCCTGCTGCGCCCGACGTCGGGGCGGGCGGTCGTGGACGGCGTCGATCTTGCGCGAGCCTCCCGCCGGCAGCGCGCGGAGCGGCGTCGGGCGACGGGCGTGGTGTTCCAGGACCCGGCCTCGACGCTGAACCCGCGCTGGACCGTGGCGCAGTCGGTCGACGAGCCGCTGCGGCTGCACTCCGGGCTGGACCGGCCCGCACGCGAGGCCCGGGTGCGCGAGCTGCTGGAGCTGGTGCGGCTCGGCCCGCAGTACGGGCCTCGGTACCCGCACGAGCTGTCCGGCGGACAGCGGCAGCGGGTGGCGATCGCCCGGGCCGTGGCCCTCGGGCCGCAGGTGCTCGTGGCCGACGAGCCGACCTCCGCGCTCGACGTGTCGGTGCAGGCGCACGTGCTGGACCTGTTCGGCGACCTCCAGGCCGAGCTCGGCTTCGCGTGCCTGTTCGTGTCGCACGACCTGGCGGTCGTCGAGCGCGTCGCCGACCGGGTCGCGGTCATGCGGGAGGGGCGCATCGTCGAGACCGGCGGGACGGCGCGGGTGCTCGGCGCGCCTGAGGACCCGTACACGCGGGCCCTCGTGGCAGCCGCGCCCGTCGCGGACCCGGACGCGCAGGCCGCCCGCCGGGCGGACCGCCGGGCAGTCGGGGTCTGATCCCCGTGTGTGTCAGACGTACAGGTCACTCCGGTGACCTGTACGTCTGACACGTGGGGGACGGCTCGGCGCGTCAGCCGGCGAGGTGGGACCAGCTCGGTTCCAGGTCGTGCCAGCGCCCGACGGCGGCCATGCGGCCGCAGTCGAGCACCACCACCCGGTCGGCGACGGCGAGGGTCGCGGCGCGCGACGTGGTGCCCAGCACCGTGGTGCCCGCCGCCCGCAGCGCCGCCCACACCTCGGCCTCGGTGACGGTGTCGAGCGCCGAGGAGACGTCGTCGACGAGGAGCAGGTCCGAGCCCGTGGCCAGCGCCCGGGCCAGGCCGAGCCGCTGCACCTGGCCGCCCGAGAGCCGCAGGCCCCGGTGCCCGACCATCGTGCCGGTGCCGCCCGCCTCGGCGACGTCGCGGTCGAGCCCTGCCGACCGGACGGGACCGTCGACCGGGCGGTCGTGGTCGAGCCGTACGTTGTCGGCCACCGTGCCCGACACGACGTGCGGCACCTGCGCGACGTGCGCGACGCGCGGCGGGCGCAGGAACGTCTCGGGGTCCGTGACCGACGTGCCGTTCCAGGCGAGCCGCCCGCCGAGGTCGACCAGCCCCGAGAGCGCGCCCAGCAGCGACGACTTGCCAGACCCGACGCGGCCCACCACGAGGACCAGGTCGCCGCGCCGCACGGTCAGGTCCACCCCGGACACGCCGACGGTGCCGTCGTCGTGGGTCGCGCTGAGGCCGTCGAGACGGAGCTCGCGCAGGGCGCCGGGGGCGGCAGCCGACACCGGCGCGCCGGTACCCGGCCCGGCCGGCGTGGCCCGCGGCGTGGTGGTGCCGGCGAACAGGTCGACGTCGCGGGGCACGTCCGCGAGGCGCTCGGTGCCGGCGTACCGCGCGGAGACCTCGACCCAGCGCCGGGCCGACGCCGCGCTCGTGACCAGCGCACCCAGGCTGTACCCGATCCAGCTGAAGGTGCCGATCGAGGTGCTGACCAGGAGTGTGGTGCCCAGGGACCACGTGCCCGTCAGATGCAGCGTCCAGGCGAGCACCGTCGCGACCCGGCTCAGAACGGACGGGGCCAGCCCAACCAGGAAGCTGGTCCGCTCCTCGACCAGGGACGCGTGCACGCGGCGTCCGTCCACGCGTGCGACCTGCGCGAGGACGCCCCCGGTGGCCGACGCGAGCTTGACCGTGCGCACGGAGTCGAGGGCGGAGCCGAGCAGCCGGCCCAGCTCCGCGGCGGCGTCGCCGGCCCGCCGTGCCGCCGCGGCGACCGACCGGCTGCCGAGCACCTGCGCCGCGAACATGACGCCCGCCATGGCCAGGCCGATCGCGCCGGCCAGCCAGCTGCCGCTCAGCACCACCAGGAGGGCGAGGGTGAGCGGCGCCGTCAGCACCTCGGTCCACGCCTGGGTGTGGCCCGTGAGCCGGTAGTCCTCCTGCGCGCGGGCCGCGATCTCCCCGGGGGCGTCGCGGACGGTGCGCCGCTGCGCCGTCTGCCCGCGCAGCAGGGACAGGTGCAGCCGCATCCGGGAGTCGACCCACCAGCGGGTGCTCGTCAGCCGGACCGTGAGCGGGAGCAGGGTGTTGGTCACGATGGCCGCGAGGATGGCGCCCACGAGTATCCAGGGCGCCGAGCCCTGCTCCAGGCCCACCACCGCCGACGCCCACAGCCAGCCGACCACCAGCCCGGTGGAGGTGAGGTAGTCGGCCACCTCGAACACGACCGCCGGGACCAGCATGCCGTGCGGCCGGGCGCGCAGCGTGCTCCACACGGCCCGCGCGATCGAGGTGCGCGGACGTTGCGCGGGCCCGCCGGTCCCGGGGGAGTCGGGTGCGTGTTCGGTCTCGCCCTGACCGTCGGCGGGGGCTCGGCCGGTGACCTGCTCGTCGAACGTCTGCGGTCCCCGGGCGAGCCCGGCCGCCGCGGCCACAGCCGCGGTCGGCCTCGCCCCGTCGGGCCCCGTCTCCGTGAGCCCCGCCGCCGCGACCAGCCGTGCGAAGTGGCCGTCCGCTGCCGCGAGGCGGTCCCAGGCCCCGTGCTCCACGAGGCGGCCGCCGTCCAGCACGGCCACGGTGTCGGCATGCCGCGCGGTGGGCAGCCGGTGCGCCACCACGATCGCCGTCCGCCCCGCCAGCAGGGCCTGCGCGGCCAGGGTGACCCGCTCCGCCGTCGCGGGGTCCATGCGGGCGGTGGCCTCGTCCAGCACGACCACCTCGACGTCGCGCACCAGGAGCCGGGCGAAGGCCACGAGCTGCTCCTCGCCCGCGGACAGGGTCACGCCGTCGGACCCCAGGCGCGTGTCGAGCCCGTCGGGCAGCGACGCGACCCAGGCCCGCAGGCCGAGCGCGTCCACCGCCTGCTCCACCCGGGCGGCGGGGACGGGCGCCCACAGCGTGATGTTCTCGGCGAGCGTCGCCGCGAGGATCTCCGTGCGCTGGCCCACGACGCCCACGCGCGTGCGGAGCCCGTGCACGTCCAGGCCGGTGATGTCCTGGCCGTCCAGGAACACGCTGCCCGCGGGCGGGTCGACCGCGCGGGACAGCACCTTGGTCAGCGTCGTCTTGCCCGAGCCCGTGCGGCCCACGAGCGCGCACGTGGTGCCCGCCGGGACGGTCAGGGACAGCGGGCCCAGGGCGAAGCCCTCGCCGTAGGAGAAGGTCAGGTCGCGCAGCTCGACCTCGACGCCGCCCTGCCGCGTGGGGAACGGTGCGCCACCCTCGGGCTCCTGCGGCGCGGCCAGCAGGTCGCGCACCCGGTGGAACGTGCCGATCGCCTCCTCGACCCGGGGCAGCAGCCGGCCGAGCACGTCGACCCGGCCGACGAACCCCGTCACGAGCAGCCACAGCGTGACCAGTCGCGCGAGGTCGAGCGCGCCGCCGGTCACCGCCCAGACGCCGCCCACCAGCACCGCGCCCACCAGGGCGTCCAGCGGCAGCTCCGTGCGCAGCCGCACGCGCGAGAACGCCACCGACCAGTCCTCCCGGAGCCGGATCTGGCGCGCGGCCAGCTCGGCGTACCGCCGCAGCACGTACGGCTGCCCCTGCGCGGTGCGCAGGTCGTCCCGGGCCGCCACGGCCTCCTCGAACTGCGCCATGTGCTCCGAGCCGGCCTCCGAGCTACGTTTGCTCAGGTCGCGCAGCGGCCGCGCCGACCGGCGCGCGAACACCAGCACCGCGGCCGCGACCAGCGGGAACGCGAACCAGGCCGGCCACCAGACCAGGCCGGCGGCCACCCATCCCACCACCAGGCTGATCCCTGCCTGGCCCAGCGTGATGCCGATCCCGCTGATCGCCCGGGTGAGCCGTTCCGGATCACCGTTGACGCGGTCCAGCAGCTCGCCCACCGCCTGGTCCTCCAGCGCGGGTAGCGGCTGGCCCAGGGCGGCCGCCGCCAGGTCGGACCTCAGGACCGCCTCCGCGCGGGCGACGCCGCGCTGCACCACCAGCCACGTCACGGCGTCCAGCGCCACGACGGCGGCGCTCACCGCCGCGAGCAGGATCAGCGTGTCCCGGGCCGGGTCCGCGGCCATCCGCCCCGTGACCACCGCGGCGTACGACGACGCTCCCGCCGCCAGCAGCGCGGCCGGGACCGCGACGGCGCCGACCCGCAGCGCGCGACGGCGCCACGGGCCGTGGCGCTGATCGCGGGGCAGGCGGAGCCTGCGGCTCGGTCGAGCCGGTACGAGGGGCATGTGACGACTCTGCCACCCGCCACTGACACTCCCCAGAGCCCCCGACCTGTCGGACCTACAGGTCCCGCGGGGGACCTGTAGGTCTGACACGGGGGAGTGTCGGAGGCTCCGCGTAGCGTTGCTGCCATGACCCCGTACCGAGAGCTCGCACCGCCGGCAGGCCTGCTGCCCGTGGTGGCGTGCCTGTGGGAGCACGAGGCCCCGCCGGGCCACGAGCAGCGGATCATCCCGGACGGCTGCGTCGACCTCCTCCGGCTCGACGGCGAGCTCGTGATCGTCGGCGCCGACACCGGGCCGGTCGTGTCCGCCGCCGGCGTCGGACCGGCTCGGTCGCGCACCAGCGGCATCCGGCTCCGGCCTGGCGCGGCGGGCGCCGTCCTGGGCATCCCGGCGTCCGAGGTACGGGACCAGCGCGTCCCCCTTGCCGAGGTGTGGCCCGACGTCGGCCCGGCGCTCGCCGACGCGCTCGCCGCGGCGGACCCCGCCGGGCGCCTGGACCTCCTCGCCCGCACCGTCCTGCGCCGCAAGGCCGAGCGCGACGGGCTCGTCGCGGCCGCCGCGCGAAGGCTCGGCGAGCCCGGGGCACGAATCTCCGGCGTCGCCGGGGACCTCGGCGTCAGCGAACGGCACCTGCACCGGCGCACGGTGGACGCCGTCGGCTACGGGCCCAAGATGCTCGGCCGGGTGGCGCGCCTGCGCCGGCTGATCGGGCTGTCGTCCGGCACCTCGGCGACCCTCGCGGACCGCGCCGCCGCGGCGGGCTACGCGAGCCAGGCGCACATGTCTGACGAGGTCCGCCGGCTGACCGGCCTCACACCCGTCCGATTCCTGGAAGACGCGACGCTGACCGCCGCCTAGCGTCGACCACATGAGCACACCGAAGAGCACCGACCTCGAAGCCGCGCGGCGGTACGTCTACGACGCCGCCCGCCTGCTGGAACGGCACCGCCTCGCGGTGCTGTTCGACGGCGCGCCGGCCGCGCGTGTCCTGGACGCCCTGCGCCCCTACCGGAACGACGACGGCGGCTGGGGGCACGCCCTGGAACCCGACCTGCGCGGCCCCGACAGCCAGGTCTCGGGCGCCCTGTCCGCTCTGGGGGTGCTCGCGGAGCTGGGGACTGCCGCCGACCCCGAGGTCGCGTCGCTGGCGCGCGGGACCGCCGACTGGCTGGCCGGCGTCGCGCTGCCCGACGGCCGGGCGCCGCACGTGCTGCCCACCGCCGCCGGCTACCCGGCCGCGCCGTGGATGGTGCCGAACGACGGCGGGTTCCTCACCTACGCGATCGCCGGGCACCTGTGGGAGCTCGGCCTGGAGCACCCCTGGCTCGACGCGGCGACCGCCTGGTGCTGGAAGCAGCTCGACGGCGAGCAGCCCGTGGACGGGTACACCGTGCTGTTCGCGCTCAACTTCCTGGACGCCGTGCCGGAGCCGGACCGGGTGGCGACGGCCGTCGAGCGGCTGCGGCCCGCCCTGCGCGAGGACGGGACCATCTCCGTCTCGGGCGGGGAGGACGGCGAGGAGCTGCGGCCCTTGCTGCTGTCCCAGAAGCCCGGCGCACCCAGCCGGGCGCTGTTCACCGAGCAGCAGATCGCGGACGAGCTGGACCTCCTGGAGGGGCAGCAGCTCGACGACGGCGGCTGGGACTTCGACTACGCGCACTGGTCGCCCGGCCAGACCGTGGACGCCCGCGGCCTCGCCACGCTCGGCGCGCTCGTGACGCTCCGCACCCACGGCCGCCTCTGAACGGCGGCGCCCCGACCCCGGCGACGTGTCAGACGCTCAGGTCACCCGGGGGACCTGAGCGTCTGAC
>NZ_JBHVEG010000162.1:0-14305 GCF_042802395.1 Promicromonospora sp. NPDC057488 | reverse complement strand
GGGCCCGGACCGGCCCCGCCGCCGCGCGACCGGGGCCGCGGCACACTAACGTCGGCAAGTCAGGCACCCGCTGGACCTGCACGAGGAGGACGAACGATGGGTCTCTTCCGCCGAGGCGCGCGCGGCCCCCGGCCGAGCGCCGAGGACACGCCGACGACGGCAGGACCCGTCGCGCCCGCCGTGCCCGCCGAGAGCAGGGCCTCCCGGCTGTGGTCGGACGGCTTCGGCCGGGTCGGCACCCGGTCGCTGCAGATCCTCGCGGTGCTCGCGGTGATCGCCGTGGTCGGGTTCGTCGGCACGAGGCTGACGCTCGTGGTCATCCCGGTGCTCATCGCGCTGGTGCTGGCGGCCGCGATCTTCCCGCTGGTCTCGTTCCTCCGCCGCCACGGGTGGCCGTCGCTGCTCGCGACCTGGGTCTCGCTCCTGGCGCTGGTCGCGCTGCTGTCTGGGATCGTCTGGCTCGTGGTGCGCGCCGTCGTCGACCAGTGGGGCGAGCTGCAGGCGCAGGCTCTCGACGGCTTCGACTCCCTGCAGACCTACGTCCAGGACCTGCCGTTCGACATCGGCGACGAGCAGCTCACGTCGCTGCGCGAGGCCGCCGTCAGCTTCCTGCAGTCCGACGCCGTGGGTTCCGGCGCCATCGCGGGCGTCTCCCAGACCGCCGACTTCGTCGCGGGCTTCTTCATCATGATCGTCGTCCTGTTCTTCTTCCTGAAGGACGGCCCGGCGATGTGGGAGTTCCTGCTGCGCCCGTTCGAGGGGCACCGGTACGAGCGGGGGCAGCGCGTCGGCGCGGCAACCGTCAGCACGCTCGGCGGCTACGTGCGCGGGACGGCGATCGTGGCGCTGGTCGACGCCGTCGGCATCGGGATCGGCCTGGCGATCGTGGGCGTGCCGCTCGTCGTCCCGCTGTCCGTGCTGGTCTTCCTGCTCGCCTTCATCCCGCTGGTCGGCGCCACCGTGGCCGGCATCCTCGCGGCCCTGGTCACGCTGGTGGCGGTCGGGCCGATCGAGGCGCTGATCGTCGTCGCGATCGTCGTCGCCGTGAACCAGCTGGAGGGCGACTTCCTCCAGCCGATCGTCATGGGCCGGACCCTGCGCCTGCACCCGCTCGTCATCCTGTTCGCCCTGACGGCGGGCACGGTGCTCGCCGGCATCACCGGCGCCGTGCTGGCCGTGCCGATCGCCGCGTCGATCTGGCGCGCGATCCAGGTGTGGGACGGCCCGGACCTGCCGGCCCGGTTCGCCCGCCAGAAGCGGGCCGAGACGGTCTGACCACCTCACCCCGACCGGAGTCGCGCCACCACGCTGGCCGACTCCCGAGGTTCTGTTCAAGCCACGATGCTGCAACGTTTCAAGCCCGTTCCTGCGGGCAGGAGTTCGCGGTCTGAACAGAACCTCAGGAGCGAACGGTGAAGCACGCCGCGACATGCGCATCACGAACCCGCTCGTGATGCCCACATCGGGCGTTCAGCCGCGCCGCAGCACTAGGCCCCGCCGAGCTCCTTGCCGAAGAACTCGGTGAGCCGCTCCACCGCCGGACCCACGTGCTCGGGCCGGTCGTAGAGGTCGACATGGCTGGCGCCCTCGATCCAGTGGAGCTCCTTGGGCTCGCGCGCGTCGGCGAACGCCAGCGTGCCCATGTGCCGGGTGACGGCCTCGGTCCCCTGGATGACGAGCAGCGGTCGTGGCGCGATCAGACTGACAAACCGGAACTGGTCGGACGTCGCGATGCGGTCGACGCTCGACCAGGTGAACTCCTTCGCGGAGCGCGGGTGCGCCCCGCGCTCGGTGCGGTAGTACTCGAAGCCCTCGAAGCCGTGCCGGCCGCCGAGCGCCCGGGCCTCCTCCGCGGTGTCCGGGAAGACGGGGAACATGCCCACGGGCTCACCGTGCGCCTCCGCGGTGCGGGCCGCGGCGGCGGCGTCGAGCATCCCCTGGACCACGGCCGGGTCCTGGGAACCGTCGGCACCCTCCCGGAACTGGCGCCCCACGTCGACGCCGCTCACGGTGGCCAGCGCCCGCACGCGGTGGTCGCCCGCCGTCGCGGCGATGCCGTAGCCGCCCGAGGCGCAGATGCCGAGCATCCCGATCCGGCCGGCGTCCACCTCGGGGCGCGTGGTGAGGAAGGAGACGGCCGCCTTGAGGTCCTCGACGCGGTGCGCCGGGTCCTCCAGCCCGCGCGGCAGGCCGCCGCTCTCGCCCTGGTAGGCGGCGTCGAAGGCGAGGGTGGCGAAGCCCCGCTCGGCGAGGCGGGCCGCGTAGGTGCCGGCGGTCTGCTCCTTGACCCCGGTACCGGGGTGGCCGACGACGATCGCCGGCAGGGGCGCGGCCGTCTCGGGGGCGGGAAGGTAGAGGTGGCCGGCGAGGGAGATGCCGGCGCTGTCGAAGGTGACGTCCGTTCGGTTCATGCGACCAGGTTCTGGCGCCGGCCCGCGGCGCAACAGCAGCGGGTTCTTCCCTGGGAAGGATCCTTCCCTCCCGCACGCGGTCGGACGCTCGCAGAATGGTCGTCATGACCCCCCACGTCGATCCCGACGAGCTCGGCGCGTTCCTCAGGGCGCGCCGGGCCGAGCTCAGCCCGCGCGCCGTCGGGCTCCCCGAGTCCGCGAGGCACCGCAAGGTGCCCGGCCTGCGTCGCGAGGAGGTGGCCCAGGTCGCCGCGATCAGCGTCGACTACTACACACGCCTCGAGCAGGGCCGGGTCGCCGCGTCCGCCTCGGTGCTCGCCACGCTCTCGGCCGCGCTCCGGCTCGACGAGGACCAGCAGCGCTACCTCTACGAGATCGCCGGCAAGGCCGACGCCCGGCCGCGGCGGCGGCGCGCCCGGCAGGCCGTGCGCCCCGCCATGCGGCGACTGCTCGACCGGCTCACCGACACCCCGGCGATCGTCCTCGGCAGGCGCATGGACGTGCTCGCCTGGAACAGCGCGGCGGCCGCGCTGTTCATCGACTTCGGCGCGGTGCCCGCAGCGCGGCGCAACTACGTCCACCTGCTCTTCGCCGACCCGACCATGCGGGCGCTCAACGTGCGGTGGGAGCACGACGCGCGCGACGCCGTCGCCGCCCTGCGCATGGAGGCCGCGGCCGATCCCGACGACCCCGAGCTGGCCCGCCTCGTCGGCGAACTCGCTGTGCTCGACCCGGACTTCCGGCGCTGGTGGGCCGAGCACCGCGTGAACAGCGCGACCTACGGCACCAAGCAGTACCGGCACCGCGTGGTCGGCGACCTCACGCTCGACTGCGACACCTGGTCCAGCCCCGACGGCAGCGGCCAGCGCCTGATGGTCCTGACCGCCGAGGCCGGCTCGCCGTCGGACGAGGCGCTGCGCATCCTCGCCTCCTGGACCGCGACCGCCGCGGCGCCGGACGCGACCGACGCGGCGACGGGGACGGGGACGGGGACGGCGCGATGACGTCCTGGACCCCCTCCACGCTGGCAGCGCTCCGCGACGCGTTCTCGCTGCACCTCACCGCCGGACCCACCGGCGGGGACGCCCCCGAGGTCGAGGTCGGCATGGTGCTCGCCGACGGCGAGCTGTACGTCCGACCGCAGCGGGGCACGGCGTCGCGGTGGTACCGGGCCGCGATCGGCCACGGCACCGGGCGCGTCCGCGTGGCCGCCGAGACCGTCGCGGTGCGCTTCGAGCCCGCCGGGCCGGGGGCCGCCGCGGTGGTCGACGCCGCCTACCGGCTCAAGTACGGCGCGGTCGCGTCGTTCGCCGTCACGGAGCCCGCGCGTCTGGCGACGCTGCGCATCACACCGGCGTGACGACGCGGCGCGAGCCGCTCAGCCCGCGCGCGCCAGGTCCAGCACCCAGTTCTGCCCCACCAGGTCCTGCCCGAAGCTGTGGTGCCGCTCCTCGTCGGCCAGCGTGAAGCCCACGCCCTCATAGATGTGCCGCGCCGAGGCGAGCACGTCGTTGGTCCACAGCGTCACGCGCTCGTACCCGGCGGCCCGCGCGAACGCGAGGCACTCCCCGACCAGGCGCCGGCCCAGCCCCAGACCCCGGGCCTCGGGAGCAACCAGCAGGATCCGCAGCTTGGCGACACCGGGCTCGTCACCGGCGACCAGGAAGACGCAGCCGGCACGCTCCCCGTCCACCTCGGCGATCCACGCCGCCTCCGTGCGCGGGTCGTGCGACCCGGCGTAGTCGGCGACGATCCGGGCCACGAGGGCCTCGAAGTCGGTGTCCCAGCCGAACTGCCGGTGGTAGGACTCGCCGTGCGCCAGCACGACCCAGCCCAGGTCGCCCGGCTGGTCGGCGCGGCGCACCAGCACGTCCCGCCGCTCGTGGGTCTGCTGCATGCGATCCTCCCGGTGCTACTGACACGACTGTTTCAGTGGCACTAGGCTAACCCCGTGCCGGACGTCGAGCAAAGCCCCTCCGCCCGTCAGGTCGAGCTGCTGGAGGCTGCCTACGGGTACGCGCTGGCCAACGGCCTGGCCGACCTCTCCCTGCGCCCCCTGGCCGCGGCCATCGGGTCGAGCCCGCGCGTGCTGATGTTCCTGTGGGGCAGCAAGGACGGCCTGATCAAGGCCCTGCTGCGCCGCGCGCGCCAGGACGAGCTCACGCTCCTCGGTCGCCTCGGGCGGCCCGACGACGCCGCGCCGGCGGGCCTGGCGCGCACGGTCGAGCTGGTCTGGTCGTGGCTGGCGGACGCCGAGCACCGGCCGCTCCTGCGGCTGTGGGCCGAGGCCTACGCCCGGTCGCTCGTCGAGCCCGACGGGCCGTGGGCGGGGTTCGCGCGGGCCACCGTGGACGACTGGCTGGCGGTCCTGGCCACCGGCCAGCCCGCCCCCGAGCGGGACGGGCCGGACGGCCCGGCGCGGCGCACGCTCGCGCTGGCGGTGCTCCGGGGCGCCCTGCTCGACCTGCTCGCCACCGACGACGAACCCCGGGTCACCGCCGCTGTCGGCCTCCAGCTCAGCCTGCTGCGGGCGCCTCGCTGACCTGGGAACCGACCGCCGTGCCGGCAGCCGCCCCGACCGCCGGACCCGCCGCCAGGCCGGCCAGCACCTCGGCCGCCGCCCGCGGCCGCACCAGCCACGACAGGTGGCTGGACTCCAGCGTGTGCACGTCGTACGGGTTGTCGGGCGTGAGCGCGTCCGCCTCGCGGATCATGCGGTCCTGCATGGCGAGCGGGATGCTCGTGTCCTCGCTGAGCCGCACGTAGGTCCGGGGGATCGTGCCCCAGGTACCCGCCTGGACCCGGTCATCCGGCGTTCCGGTGTCGAGGTTCTCGTCGGGCTGGAACGTGCTGAGCAACGCGCGGAACTCGTCGTCGGTGCCGTCGGCGAGGAAAGCCTGCTTGAGACCGGCCAGCACCGCCGGGTCGGCGGTGCGGAAGTTGCCGCGCAGCAGGCCGAGCTCGGCCGGGTTGCCGGCGAGCACGGCCCCGAGCGCCGCCTGGTCCGTGTCGGCCATCTCGGGTCCGGCGTAGTAGCCGCCCACGTCCAGGTCGACGGGCGCCCAGGCGGAGACGTAGACGATCCGGTCGACCAGGTCGGGGCGGGCGTTGCCGAGGGCGGTCAGCGTCATCCCGGCCCGGCTGTGGCCTACCAGGATCACCGGGCCGTGCTCCTTGGCCCGTTCGAGGACCTCGACGACGCGCGCCACGTTGTCGGCGAGCGTCACCCCCTTGATGGCTCCGGGCGTCGTCGCGAGACCCGCCGGGTCCTGGGGCGCCTGGTACGCGGCCGGGTAGGTCGCCTCGAAGCCGTGACCAGGCAGGTCGACCGCCGCCGAGCGGTGCCCGAGCAGGGCGAGCTCGGCCTGCAGCGGCGCGAACGAGAACGAGTTGGCGAAGGCGCCATGGACCAGTACGAAGGTGGGTGACATGGCGCCCGATGCTAGTCGAGCGGGGTGCCTCAGCCACCCGGATTTTCGAGGAACGCCTCCAACCCGCCGCCGTCCGCGAGCCCGATGATGTTGCCCGCGGGGTCGGTGAACCAGGCGCCGTCGCCGCCCTCCATGAAGCCGCGCACGATGCCCTTCTCGTCCTGCTCGAAGCCCTCGTAGCGCTGGAACGGCACGCCCTTGGCGGTGAGCTCGTCCACGACCTCGTCGACGTCGTCGACCGTGAGGTGCATGACCGTGAACCCGGCCGGGGCGTGGTCCTCCTTCTGGTAGATGAACACGGCGGCGCCGTCGCCCAGGTTGACCACCAGGCCCGCCCCGTCGTCGAGTGTGGACACGTCCAGTCCGAGCGTGTCCGCGTAGAACGCGCGTGCCACGTCCATGTCGTTCGCCGCGAACGTCGGCAACACGTTGCGTACCTTGACCATCGCTGCCTCACCCCTTCGTGGTAGCCGGCGACCCGTACGGCGAGGCCCGCCGCGGGGCGCCGGACCCTTCCAGGTTGCCACCGCGGTGGGCGGGCGCAAGGGGCCGAAGGGCCCGAGCGCAGACATCACCCGCGGGGCCCGTGGGCCCGTGGGCCCGTGGGCGGACGCCGGCTACTGGCCCACGCGCCCGTCGACGCGCTCGCGCAGGAGGTCGGCGTGGCCGCAGTGCCGCGCGTACTCGACGATCTGACCGAGGAGGGCCTCCCGGAGCTGGAGGTCCGCGCCCTCGGGACCGAAGTCGGAGACCCCGGTGTTCCCGGTGCTGAGGTCGGTCACGCTGTCGAGGTAGCGGTCGGTCGCCGCCGTCTCGGCGCGCCAGTGCCGCCAGGCATCGTCGACGACCTCCGGATCGGCGATCGCTCCGGTCCAGTCGGCCTCGCGGTCCTCGTCGGTGCGGTACAGCTCGGGCGCGTCCTCGCCGGTCATCACGCGACGCAGGTGTCGCTCGCCCGATGCCAGGTGCCGCACCAGCCCGAGCAGGGACATGGTGGACGGCGGGGCGGAGCGGCGGGCGAGCTGCTCGGCGTCGAGCCCCGCGCACTTCATCTCCAGCGTGAGCCGGTAGTAGCGCAGGTAGTCGAGCAGCATGCCGCGCTCGTCGGTGACCGGGGTGTCGGTCTCGCGCGGGTCGGCGTCGGGGTCGGTCCACATGTCGGGGAAGACGGTCGCGCTGGTCCAGCGGGTCGTCCCGGGCTCTTCGGCCTGTTCGTTGGGCTCCATGCGTCCAGGGTGGACCCGGGCCCGGGCCGTGGGCCACGGGAATTCCGGGGCGGCGTCAGCCCTCGAGGCCGGACCGGGTGTAGCTCACCGCATCTCCGCACGACGCCACGACCTCGCCGTCGGCGAGCAGCCGGACGTCGAGCCACGGCTCGGCGTCGAGCTGGGCGAGAGCCGCGTCGGCCTCGGGGTCGGTGATGTCGACCTGGACGTCGTGCCTGTCCCCGCCCGCGGCGATGGTCCGGTCGTGCCTGAAACCGTCGCTGTCCGACCAGGAGTCGGCGTCGCCCGAGCCGATGTCCCAGGAGCGGGAGATCACCACGTCCTCGCCGCTCCCCGCGCGGGCGTCGAGCTCGACCCGGTAGTCGGCGTCCCGGGCCGACGGGTCGCTGGTCCACGTGAGGACGGCACCCGGCCGCGTCGTGCGGGTCTCCCGGACCGTCCACAGCCGGCGGTCCCGGTTGATCGACACGGACCCGGCCGGCCGGATCTCCCCGGCGACGAGCGCCGGCTCCGGGGTCGCCACCTCGCACAGGGGCGAGTCGTCGGCCACGTCGGCCGAGCTGACGCCGCTGATCGGCACGTATCCATAGCCGAGCCCGAGCACGCAGGTCACGACCGCGGCCGAGTACAGGACGATGCGGGGCCGGCGAGGGAGGTCGGGCACCTCGCGGACCACGAGGGTCCGCACGATCGAGTCGGCGAACGTCTGCCGCTTGTCGTGCCAGATCGGCCGCAGGTAGCCGATCAGGAGGAGAGCGTCGAGGAAGTGGAGCACCCAGCGAGCGAGCGTCTTCCCCAGCCCGGCCGGCCGGTGCTCGTCCTCGCGGACCACGCGGATGCCGGTCACGAGCTTGCCCGGCGTCCAGCCCGTCAGGGCCTGCAGCACCAGCAGGACCACGACGGCCGCGACCGGCACGAGGACCAGCGGGCCGCCGCCCCGAGCGCCGTCCTGGGCCGCCGAACCCCATCCCGGCGTGAGTGTCGGCACGCCGAATCCTGGGCCGAGCGCCAGCCAGGTCACCCCGGCCAGGATCGCGTTGTCGAGGATCGCCGCGACGACGCGCTGCACCCAGGAGGCGTGGTCCGGCTCGACGACGGCGACGAGCCGACCCGGCGTACCGGGCGGGGCGACGGCCACGGCCGGCGACCCGCCGCCGTCGGCCACACCACTCGACGTCGCCCCGCCGTCGGCCCCGGACCCCGCGCTGCTCACCATCCGTGGATGATGGCAGCGGGAACGGCGCCCCGCCAGGAATCAGCCCTGGTAGCGGTACGCGTCCCAGGCGCCGAGCAGGTACTGGATGCCCAGCGCCCGGTCGTAGAGGCCGTAGCCGGGGCGGGGCTTGTTGGTGGTGTTCTCGTCCCACAGGTGCCGGCCGTGGTCGGGCCGGATGTAGCCCTGGTAGTTCGCCTCGGCGTACGCCTTCATGATCCCGGTGGTGTCGACGCTGCCCTCGCACGCGCGGTGCGCCACCTCGGTGAAGTCACCGTTGTCGAAGTGCTTGATGTTGCGCACGTGCGAGAAGTGGATGCGGTCCATGAACGTCTTCACCGCATCGACGGCGTCCTGCTCCGGGTTGGCCGAGAAGCTGCCCAGGCAGAGCGTCAGACCGTTGTACGGGCTCGGGTTGAGCTCGAGCACCCGCGCGATGCCCTCCTTGGTGGAGACCACGCGCGGCCAGCCGAACACGTCGAAGGGCGGGTCGTCCGGGTGCACGCCGAGCTTCACGTCGACCTCCTCGCAGGTGGGGATCACCGCGTCGAGGAAGTACTTGTAGTTGGCGTACATGTCGTCGTGCGTCACGCCCTCGTAGGCCGCGTTCAGCTCGCTGAAGCTCGCCAGCCGCTCCGGCTCCCAGCCCGGGAGGGTCAGGCCGTGGGTGTTGGCCTCCATGTCGGCGATCAGGCTCTCGGGCGACATCTTGTCCACCACGGCCTTCTCGTAGAACAGCGCGGTCGAGCCGTCCGGCAGCGGGTGCCACAGGTCGGTGCGCAGCCAGTCGAAGACGGGCATGAAGTTGTAGCAGACCACCTTCACGCCGGACTGCCCGAGGCGGCGGATCGTCGTGATGTAGTTCTCGATCGCCTCGTCCCGGCTCAGCCCGAGCACGGTGCGACCCAGCTTGATCGACTCGTGCACGTTGACGGACTCGACCACCTCGGCGTCGAAGGTCTTCGTGATGCCCTTGGCACGTGCCTCGTCGGACAGGCCGGTGATCCTGGCGATCTCGGCGTCGATCTCCGCCTGCTCCCACACCTCGCCGGCCTGCTTGTTGTGCAGACTCCACACGATGGTCTCCACGCCAGGGATCTGGCGCACGTGATCCAGCGTCACGGTGTCGTTGCCCTCGCCGTACCAGCGGAAGCCCATCTTCACAGCGGTTCTCCTCGTCGTCGTTGTCCAGCCGCTCTTGTATACATCATGCCCGCCCCGGCGAGCGGGACGGGCATGATGCTCACTCAGTGGTTCGTGAGCTGCGGCTCAGAGGGTGGTGAAGCGCAGCCGCATCCGGACCGGCGCGACGTGCAGCTGGGCGTTCGGCAGCACGCCCGGACCGCAGGCCGCGCTGCCGACGCCGTGCTGGGCGGCGTCGAGGTGCAGCCAGAGCTTGCCGTCCGGAACGAGCTCGTGCGGGTGCGCGGCCCGGTCGAGCGCCTCGTCGGACCACGGGCGCAGCGACAGCTCGAAGCCGACCTGCGGGCGGCCGCCGATCGTCACCTCGCCCGAGTCGATCCGCAGGCCGGTGCCGTCCGCGAAGGACAGGACGGCGCTCGTGACGCCGCGGCGCGCGCCGTTCTCCTGCGGGTGCGTGTACCGGGTCTGCCAGCCGGCGACCGTGTGCTGCCACGCGCCGCCGAGCGCCGCCGCACGGGAGTCCGCGTACGACTCGTCCGGCCCGAGGCCGGTCCAGCGCACGCCCGCGTCGGCGGCCTGCGGCTCGTCGAGCGCGAGCAGCACGCCGAGGCGCGCGACGCTCTCCGGCCACCGCCCCTCCGGCCGGAGGTCGACGAGCAGGTCGACGGCGTCCGGCGCGTCAGTGGCCGGCTGCCACGTGTAGCGCGTGGCGAAGCCCGCGCGCGTCGTCGGGCCCGCGATACGCGCGTCGATCTCCAGGGCGCCGGCCTCGTTCACCGCGACCCCGGCCTTGCGCTCGGCGAGCAGGTGCATGCTCGTGCTGCGCCACACCTCGGCGTCGGACAGCCCGCGCCACATCCCCGCGCGGCGGTCGTTGTCGGTCGGCGCCCGCCAGCCATCCACCCGGAAGGCGTGCACCTCGCGGCCCGCGAGCGAGCGGAGGTCGCCCCGGCGGTCGAACCGGGCCGGGCCGGCGGAGTACCCGCCGTCGGCCTCCACGGTCACGCGGCCGGACGGCGCCGCCAGCGGCGCCGGCTCGACGAGCAGAAGCTGCCCCGCGCCGAGCACGAACCCGGTCTCCAGCCAGGGCTCCTCCAGCGCGTCCCCCTTCTCCTGCACGGCCCGCAGCGTCCACCAGACCGGCGCGTCGCCCGGCTCCGGCAGGGCCAGGTCGGCCGGCGGGCGGACGACGGCCTCGGCCCCGGCGGCGAGCACCAGGTCCAGGACGCCGGAGGCGAGCTCCTCCTCGCCGCGGTGCAGCGTCCAGCGCAGCTCGGCGTGGCCCGTGTCCCGGAACGCGTAACGGTTACGCACCAGCAGGGTGCCGTCGGGCTGCGCGTCGATCCGGACCGGCGCGAACACGGCCGCCGTCTCCAGCAGGCCCGGCGAGGGCGTGCGGTCGGGCAGCAGCAGGCCGTCGGCGATGAACGTGCCGTCGTGGAACCGCTCGCCGAAGTCGCCGCCGTACGCCGAGAACAGGTTGCCGTCGGCGTCCGTGCGGGTCAGGCCGTGGTCGATCCACTCCCAGATGAACCCGCCCATCAGGCGGGGGTAGCGGTCGAACAGCGCGTCGTAGTCGGACAGGCCGCCCGGGCCGTTGCCCATCGCGTGCGCGTACTCGCACTGCAGGAACGGCATGCCGCGGCGGCGGGCGTCGGCGTCGGCGCGCTCCAGCGCGGGCTCGATGCCCTGCCCGATGAGGTTCACGTGCTCGGTCTCGGCGTACATCCGCGAGTACACGTCCACGTGCTCGCTGGACCAGTCACCCTCGTAGTGGATCGGGCGGCTCGGGTCGAGCGCGCGGACGGCGTCGGCCATCGCGGGGACGTTGATGCCGCCGCCCGCCTCGTTGCCGAGCGACCACAGGATGATGCTCGCGTGGTGGCCGTCGCGGCGCACCATGCGGGTGACGCGGTCGACGAGCACCTCGGTCCAGTCCGGGTCGTTGACCGGGTTGCCCTCCCAGCCGCGGTCGTCCTCGAAGCCGTGCGTCTCCAGGTCGTTCTCGTCGATGACGTAGAGGCCGTACCGGTCGCACAGGTCCAGGAAGTGCGGGTGCGGCGGGTAGTGGCTCGTGCGGACGGCGTTGATGTGGTGCCGCTTCATGAGCAGCACGTCCTCAAGCATCCGCTCCGGGGTCACGGAGCGCCCGCGCAGCGGGTCGAACTCGTGCCGGTTCACGCCGCGCAGCTTGACCGCCCGGCCGTTGACCAGGAACACGCCGTCCTCGATCGAGACCGTGCGGAAGCCGACCGCGAGCGTCACCGTCTCGGTGTCCGTCGTGACGACGACGTCGTAGAGCCGGGGGCGCTCGGCGCTCCACGGCTCGACTGCCACCTGCAGATCCTCGCCCGACGCCGCGTCGACGCCGAGCTCCGGCACCGTCACCTGGGCGGCGACGGCGTCCCGGCCGGCGCCCACGGTCGCGGCGTCCACGCGCAGCGTGCCCGTCCCGGTGGTGTGGTCGTAGGCGGCGTGCACGCGGACGTCGTCGAGCGCGCCGTCGGGGCGGTGCTCCAGCGAGACGCTGCGGAAGATGCCCGACAGCCACCACTGGTCCTGGTCCTCGGCGTACGACATGGCCGACCACTTGGTGACCCGGACCGCGAGCAGGTGCTCGCCGCCGCGGGTCAGGCGGTCGGTCAGGTCCACCTCGGTGGGCAGGCGCGAGCCGTGCGACGTGGCGAGCAGCTCGCCGTCGACCGCCACCTGGAACCAGGAGTCCACACCCTCGAAGCGCAGCAGGGTGCGGCCACCCTGGGGCCAGTCCGCGGGCAGGCGCAGCGTGGTGCGGTACTCGCCCGTCGGGTTGTCGTCGGGCACGTGGGGCGGCT
The DNA here is from genome assembly GCF_042802395.1 of Promicromonospora sp. NPDC057488. NCBI lineage: Bacteria > Bacillati > Actinomycetota > Actinomycetes > Micrococcales > Promicromonosporaceae > Promicromonospora > Promicromonospora sp. NPDC057488. Next base: position 2,047 of record NZ_JBHVEG010000162.1, on the reverse strand, counting down.
CGATCGGAAACGGGAAGAGCTTGTTGTTGTACTCCGGCACGCCGTAGGGCCAGGAGTGCGGGGCGCCGGCGAGCTGCCAGTGCCCGGGCACGGCCAGGCGGTCCCAGTCTGCGCCGGGCTCGGCCAGGTCCACGCCCGTGTCCGGGTGCGGGAACAGGCGGAACCGCCAGTCGCCGTCGAGCGACAGCGTCGCGGCGCTCGACGCGCCGGCCGGCGGGCGGAACCGCGGTGCTACGACGCCGTCCGGGACGGCAACGGTCTCGTGGGTGATGGTCATGACTCCTCCAGGCGGCGTCGGTCGGGGAAGCGCACGATCGAGAGCGCCTGGCGCGACGCTACACCCGGGTGCGTTCAACGTTGAACTATACTGGCCACCGCCGTTGGACCAAACGCCGCCCTGGGCCGTTTGGTCCAACGCTGAACTATGACCGTTCCTCTGGAAGGACAGTGACCACACGTGCACTCCGCCCGCCTCGCGATCGACCCATCGTTCGTCGTCGGCCCCGTACGCCGCGGCACCTTCGGGAGCTTCGTCGAGCACCTGGGACGCTGCGTCTACACGGGCATCTACGAGCCCGGCCACCCCACCGCCGACGAGAACGGGTTCCGCGGCGACGTGCTCGGCCTGGTGCGGGAGATGGGCGTCAGCACCGTCCGCTACCCGGGCGGCAACTTCGTCTCGGGCTACCGCTGGGAGGACGGCGTGGGCCCCCGCGAGGAGCGGCCGACCCGCCTGGACCTCGCCTGGCACTCGATCGAGACCAACGAGTTCGGGCTCAACGAGTTCATGGCCTGGACCAAGGCCTCCGGGACCACGCCGATGATGGCGGTGAACCTGGGCACCCGCGGGATCGCCGAGGCGCTCGACCTGCTCGAGTACAGCAACCACCCCGGCGGGACGGAGCTGAGCGACCTGCGCCGCGAGCACGGCGTGGACGAGCCGCACGCGATCCAGCTCTGGTGCCTCGGCAACGAGATGGACGGCCCGTGGCAGCTCGGGCACAAGACCGCCGAGGAGTACGGCCGGCTCGCCACCGAGACAGCGCGCGCGATGCGCCAGCTCGACCCGAACGTCGTGCTCGTCGCGTGCGGGTCCTCCGGGTCCGGCATGCCGACCTTCGGCGAGTGGGAGCGCACGGTGCTCACCGAGGCGTACGACGAGGTGGACATGATCTCGGCGCACGCCTACTACCGCGAGGAGGACGACCTCGGGTCGTTCCTCGCGAGCGCCGTCGACATGGACTACTTCGTGGCCTCGGTGGCCGCGACGGTCGACGCCGTGGGCGTGGCCCGCAAGTCGGCCAAGAAGATCGCCATCTCCTTCGACGAGTGGAACGTCTGGTACCACCAGGAGGAGGACCCGATCAAGGCGTCCGGCGGCCGCTGGGACAAGGCGCCGCGCCTGGAGGAGGACGTCTACACCGTGGCGGACGCCGTGGTGGTCGGCAACCTGCTCATCTCGCTGCTGCGCAACACCGACCGGGTGCACTCGGCCAGCCAAGCGCAGCTCGTCAACGCGCTGGCGCCCATCGCGACCGAGCCGGGCGGCCCGGCCTGGCGCCAGACGACGTTCCACCCGTTCGCGCTCACGTCGCGGCATGCCGCGGGCGACGTGCTGCGGGTCGCCATCGACTCGCCGGGATACGAGAACAAGCGGTTCGGCTCCTCGGACCTGGTGGACGCCGTGGCCACCTGGGACGCCGAGGGCGACGCGCTGACGGTGTTCGTGGTCAACCGCGCCCAGGACGAGGCCACCCGCGTCGAGGTGCCCGTGGGCGCGTTCGGCGACGTCGAGGTGGTCGAGGCCCTGACCCTCGCGAACGACGACCACCACTGGCGCGCGTCCGCCGAGGACTCGACGTCGGTGCTGCCGATGTCGAACACCACGGCCCGCGTCGAGTCCGGGACGGTCTCGATCGAGCTCCCGCCGGTCTCCTGGACGGTGCTGCGCCTCCGCGCGACCCGCTGAGCACCGCCGCCCGCCGACCCCGGCGGGCTCGTGCGTTCGTCTACCCAGCGATTGGGCCCGGAAACCACACGGTTTCCG
>NZ_JBHVEG010000161.1:0-14444 GCF_042802395.1 Promicromonospora sp. NPDC057488 | reverse complement strand
GCTCGAGCTGCCGACCATCTGACATTCTGCCGACCACCCCTCGGCCCGAAGCCCGCGCTCGGCCGACCGCGCACGCCGCGCCCGCCCGACCGTGCCCGCCCGACCGCGCCCGGCCCGGAACCGTGCCCCGTCAGGCGCGGAGCGCCTGGTCCAGGTCTCGCCAGAGGTCCTCGACGTCCTCGATGCCGACCGACAGGCGCAGCAGGTCCTCGGGCACGGTGTGCGCCTCGGTGCCCCAGCGGCGGCGGCGCTCCAGCATCGACTCGACGCCGCCCAGCGACGTGGCGGGCAGCCAGAGGCCCACGGCGTCGACCACGGCGTCGGCCCGCTCGACCGGCCCGACGCCGGCGCGCGGCGCCGGCCGCACCCCGAGGATCGCGCCGAACCCGTTCATCTGCGCCTTCGCGCGCTCGTGCCCCGGATCGCCGGGCAGCGAGGGGTGCCGCACCTCGGCGACGTCGGGGTGCTCCGCGAGCCGGCGGGCGAGCTCGGCGGCCGTGGCCTGGGCCCGCTCGAACCGCAGCGCGAGGGTGCGCAGGCCGCGCAGGGCGAGCCACACCTCGAACGGCCCGGCGATCGCGCCGTGCAGCGTGCGGTGCTCGCGCAGCGTTGCGGCCAGCTCGGCGTCGCGCGTCACGAGCGCGCCCAGCACGACGTCGGAGTGGCCCGCCAGGTACTTGGTCACCGAGTGCAGCACGATGTCGGCGCCGTGCTCCAGCGGGCGCTGCCCGAGCGGCGTCGCGAAGGTGTTGTCCACCACCGACCGCACCCCGGCGGCCCGGGCGGCCCCGAGCACGGCGGGCAGGTCCGCGACCTCCAGCATGGGGTTGGTGGGCGACTCGGCCAGGAACAGGTCGGCGCCCTCCAGCGCGGCGACCACGGCGTCCGTGTCCGCGATGTCCACGTACCGCAGCGTCACGCCGTGCCGCTCCGAGATCTGGCGCGCCAGCACCATGCCCGCCTGGTAGGCGTGCCGGGGCAGCACGAGCGTGCCGCCGTCGGGCACCAGGGAGAAGACGGCGGCGATCGCGGCCATCCCGGAGGAGAACACGAGCGCCTCGCCGGGCTCCCCCGCCCCCGCCTCCAGCGCGGCCAGCGCCGACTCGAACGGGTGCCAGGCGTCGTTGTCGCCGCGCGCGTAGGAGAGCTCGCCGGAGGTGACCACGCCGCGCGACACGTATGTCGAGTTCAGCGGCACGGACGGGTTGATGTGCCCGCCCTGCTCGCGCGCCGGGCGGCCGGCGGCGACGACGAGGGTGGCGGGGGCGAGCCCGCTCGGCCCGGGGTGCTGCGCGGCGTCGTGCTGCGTCGCGGGGTGCTCAGGGGTGGTGCTCATGGTCGGGAGAATACGACCGCCCCGCGGACGGCGCCCCGCCCGTCCGCAGGGCGACCTGTCAGACCCAGGTGACGTGTCAGACCCGGACGTGTCAGACCCACAGGTCCCCCGGGTGACCTACGCGTCTGACACGTCCGGGGTGGGTGTCCGGACCCGCCGGATCACCAGCGACATGAGCGCCGCGCCCGCGCACAGCGCCCCCGCGCCGTACCAGACGGCGTCGTACGAGCCGGTCATGTCGCGCACCAGGCCGCCCGCGAAGGCCACCACACCCGCGCCGACCTGGTGCGACGCGAGCACCCAGCCGAACACGATGGGCGCGTCCTCGCCGTAGAACTCCCGGCACAGGGCGAGCGTCGGCGGCACGGTCGCCACCCAGTCCAGCCCGTAGAACACGATGAAGAACACCATCGGCATCTCGACGTTCGGGGCCATCAGGGACGGCAGGAACAGCAGGGCCACACCGCGCAGCGTGTAGTAGACGCCGAGCAGCACGCGCGGCGAGTACCGGTCGGTCAGCCAGCCGGACCCGATGGTGCCGATCACGTCGACGACGCCGATCACGGCGAGCAGGCTCGCCGCCACGGTGATGGGCATGCCGTGGTCGTGCGCCCCGGGCACGAAGTGCGTGCGGACCAGCCCGTTCGTCGTCGCGCCACAGATCGCGAACGCCCCGGCCAGGAGCCAGAACGGACCCGTGCGGGCGGCGTCGAACAGCGCGGTGACGGCCCGGCGGGCCGCGCCGCGCGTCGGCGCGGGCTTGGGCGCGTAGGTGCCGCCGTAGGGCGCCAGCCCCATGTCGGCAGGGTGGTCGCGCAGCAGGAAGAGCACCAGCGGGATGGCCACGAGCGACGCGATGGCCACCGTGACCGACGCCGGCCGCCAGCCCTGGTTCTCCACGATCCACGCGAGCAGCGGCAGGAACACGAGCTGGCCCGACGCCGTGGCCGCCGTCAGGACGCCGCTGACCAGGCCGCGCCGGGCCACGAACCAGCGCCCCGTCACCGTCGCGGTGAACGCGAGCGCCATGCTGCCGCTGCCCACCCCGACCAGCAGGCCCCAGCCGAGCACGAACTGCCAGGGTTCCGACATCCAGACGGTCGACAGGGCGCCGCCCGTGATGACGACGAGCGCGACGCTGACCACGGGGCGCATGCCGAACCGGTCCATCAGGGCGGCGGCGAACGGCGCCGTCAGCCCGTAGAGCACGGACTGGAGGCCGACGGCGAAGCCGATGGTGGCGCGCGACCAGCCGAGCTCCGCGTTCAGCGGGTCCACGAACAGGCCGGGCGCCGCAGTGAACGCCGCGGCGCACATGACGGTCACGAAGCTGACCAGGGCCACCCACCAGGCGGGGTGGATGCGGGGCGCGGTGCGCCGCGGTGGCTGCGAGGCGTTCTGGCCCGCCGGCACGGGGACGTCTGTCTGGGTCACGGGATCAGCATGCTGGGGCGGGACGGCGGGAACCAGTGGCCGGAGGGACACACAACGCTAGGTTCGGGCCATATGATCGAGACATGGCCCAGCACACCCCGCCTCGGCATCGCGTGGCCGTCCTGATCCGGCCCGGCTTCATCCCGTTCGAGCTCGGCATCCCGCACCGGATCTTCGGTATCGCGCGCGACGCCGAGCACCGGCCCCTGTACGAGGTCGTGACCTGCACGCCCGGCGGCCCGGGCCTGGTGCGGTCGGACTCCGACGTGCTCGTCCAGGTGGAGCACGGGCCCGAGGTGCTGGAGACGGCGGACACCGTGGTGGTCCCGGCGTCGCACACCTCGGGGCCCGACGGCACGGACCCGGCCGTCGGCGACCCGGTCCTCGAACCCGAGCTCGCCGCGGCGCTCGCCCGGATCCGGCCGGGCGCCCGGCTCATGTCGATCTGCACGGGCGCGTTCGTGCTCGCGGCGGCGGGCCTGCTCGACGGCCGCCCCGCCACGACCCACTGGCTGGAGAGCGACCGGTTCCGCCGGCTCTACCCGGGCGTGGGGCTCGACCCGGACGTGCTGTACACCGACGACGGCGACGTGCTCACCTCGGCGGGCGTCGCCTCCGGCGTCGACCTGTGCCTGCACGTGGTGCGGCGGGACCACGGCACCGCCGTCGCGCAGGACGTCGCGCGCCGCACCGTGGTGCCGCCCCATCGCGACGGCGGCCAGGCGCAGTACATCCGGCGGCCCGTGGGGATCGAGCGGGCGGTCGAGCGGGCCGGGACCTCGGGCGCGGCCGCCGCGGGGAGCCGCGGCGCGAGCACGGCCGCCGCCCGCGCCTGGGCGCTCGACCGGCTCGACGAGCCGCTGACGCTGTCCGACCTGGCGCGGCACGCCGCGATGTCGGTGCGCACCTTCACGCGGCGGTTCCGCGACGAGACCGGCGAGAGCCCCGCCCAGTGGCTGACCCGCCAGCGGGTCGAGCACGCGCGGACCCTGCTGGAGGGCACGGCGCTGCCGGTCGAGCAGGTCGCGCGGCGGTGCGGGTTCGGCACGGCGCAATCGCTGCGGGCCCATCTGACGGCGGCGCTGGGCGTGACGCCGTCGGCCTACCGGAGGACGTTCCGCCGGGCGGCGTGACGGCACACGCCGTTCGAGCTGACACACACGCTGGTCGAGCTTGTCGAGACCCGGGGAGGTCTCGACAAGCTCGACCAGCGCTTCCGGCTCGACCAGCGACTACGGGGTCAGGACTCCGGGACCGGGTACGGGAACGCGTCCGTCACGCCGATGAGGTCGTACTCCATCTTGCTGGCGTCGAAGTCGGCCTCCCAGTTGCCGTTGGTCACCTCGTTGCACTGGTACGACTGGTACGACTGGTCGGTCGTCTCGCCCACCTCGATGTTGCTGAACGAGAACGCGCAGCCGCCCGCGTCCATGTGGATGCCCCGGGTGCCGCTGTCCGGCATCTCGCCCACCGGGTCGGGGATGACGTCGCCGATGACCATCTGGTCCACCGTGTTCTGCACCGGGTACGGGTCCTGGTTGTCGACGCCGTAGGTGTAGAACGCGCCCATGTCGCCGGAGTCGAGGCCGGCCTCGTCGATCTGGATGTACCGGAAGGTGTTGTGGTCGGTGTACTGGTCGCCGTCCACCACCTCGGGCCGGGACTCCAGGCTGATGCCGTACCGGGCGGAGTGCCGCACGTTCACGTGCTCGACGAGGTTGTCGCCGGTGCCCATGAGCTCGATGCCCGAGGCGTCGCCGGGGACGAGCTCGCCCACGTGGTGGATGTAGAGGTTGCGGAAGGTGTGGTGGTGCGAGATGTCACCCTCGCCCGGCCAGCCGCCCTCGACCTTGATGCCGTCGGCGCCGAGGTTCTCCAGGAGGGAGTTCTCGACGGTCAGGTTGTCGTTGGCGAACAGCGCGTAGACGCCCATGAAGCCGGTGTCGCGGATGTGCATGCCGGTGAGCGTGATGTCGCTCGTGTTCTCCAGCGTCACGGCCCCGAACCGGTTGCGCGGCATCTCGATCTGCCGGTCGTACTCCGGGTACTTGTGCTCCTCGCCGGAGTCGCCCGCGCTGATCCAGCCCGAGCGGTACCAGCTGACGAAGTCGGAGTACTGGATGCCGATGCCGTCGAACGTGATGTCGTGCGCCTTGTCGTCGGGCGTGGCCCCCTTGACGTCGATCACCTTGGTGACCGTGGGCTTCATGATCGTGACGCCGTCGATGTCGCCGCGCGGCTTGTAGTACAGCTCGCCGGCCTCACGGTCGATGTAGTACTCGCCCGCCTGGTCCAGGAACGGCAGGGCGTTCTGGATGAAGTAGCGCGAGCCGCTGCGGCTGTTCACCAGGGCGTAGCGCGCCCAGTGGTCGAGCGTGGCGAAACCCTTGCGGTAGTCGGCGCCGCCGATCGGCACGATGTCGGTGAACCAGCTCCACGAACCGCCGGACCACAGCGTGACCTGGGCGTCCTTGAGCGGGTTGCTCTCGGGGGTGTCGTCCCAGGCCGGGTCCCAGTCGCCGTCCTGCCAGTACAGCCACTGGTGCACGGCCTCCTTCTCGGGCTCGCCGAGCCGCGAGAACAGGTACGGCCCCTGGGTGTCGTCCGAGCCGCGGTTGGGGTAGCGGGCCAGCTCGGAGCGTTCGCCGTCCTCGAAGAGGGTGTAGAACTGCTCGTCGGGGTCGACCTGGGTCTTGTAGATGCCGTCCTGGTACTCCTCCCAGCCGGTCACCTCCTCGGCGCCCACGAGGTTGGCCTTGCCCGGGCCGTCGCTGCTGCGGTAGACGATCTGGTGCCCGCCGGCGCCCGAGTCCTCCTGCGTGAACGCGATGGTCTCCGTGACGGGGTAGTCACCCGCCGCGAGGTTCACCGTGATGTCGCACCGCTGCCGGCCCTCCTTGTTGAGGCCCGCCTCCTGGATGTGCGCGCGGGCGCGGTCGACCGTCCTGAACGGGTCCTTGGCCGTGCCCTTGCCCTGGTCGTCGCCCGTCGGCGACACGTAGAGCTGCTGGCACCTCGCGGACGTCGCCGCGACCGCGGCGTCGGCGAGCCGGTCGAGCGCGACCCCGCCGCCTCCCGCGGCGGCGACCAGGCTCAGCGCGGCGACCGCCACGGTGCTGGTCTGAATCCAATTCCTGGACATCTGTGTCCTTTCGTGGGTGCGGTTCTTACGGGTGGTTCGGTGAGGTAGGTCTGTGGGGTAGGCGGGTGGGTCGGCGCGCCGGGTCAGGCCGTCGGTTCGACGACGTACGTGGCCCCGCGGCGCGTCCGGAAGACGGCGAGGCCCTCCTCGGGCCGCTCGACGTCGACCGGGCCGCCGGGGCCGGAGACGCGGACCGGGCCCTGCGTGCGCAGCCGGATGGTGCTGCCCGCCAGCGACCGGACGCGGGCGGACGTGAGGACGCCGTCCCGCCAGGTCAGGGCGAGCTCGAAGGCGCCACGCGTGCGCAGGCCGCGCACCTTCCCGTCGGGGAAGGCGGCCGGCAGGCACGGCAGCAGCCACACCTCGCCGGAGTGGCTCTGCACGAGGGTCTCGTTGATCGCCGAGGTGCCTCCGAAGTTGCCGTCGATCTGGAACGGCGGGTGCAGGTCGAACAGGTTCGGCGCGGTGCGCCCGGGCGAGAGGAGCTGCTTCAGGTGGGTGTAGACGCCGTCCCGCTGGAGCAGCCGGGCGCGGATGTTCATCTTCCACGCGAGCGACCAGCCCGCCGTGACCGCGGGACCGCGGAGCTCGAGCGACCGGTTGGCCGCCGCGGCCAGCTCGGGCGTGCGGCGCGGGGTGATCTGGTCGCTGGGGAACACGCCCCACAGGTGCGAGACGTGCCGGCTGGTCTCCTGCGCGGCCTCCTCCCAGTCGATCAGCCACTCCTGGACCTGCCCCAGGAAGCCGATCTGGTTGGGCGGCAGCTGCTCGCGCGCGGCCAGCGCCTGCGCGGCCATCTCGCGGTCCTGGCCGAGCACCTCGGACGCCCGGTCGAACGCCGTGAACAGGTCCCGCAGGATCTGCATGTCCATGGTCGGGCCGGCGCACATGCTCACGCCCACGTTGTCGATGTCGTGGTGCTTGAGCTCGGGCGAGTGCGAGGGGCTGGTCACCAGGTAGCCGGTCGCGGCGTCCTGCACGAGGGTGTCGAGGAAGAACTCGACCGACCCGCGCAGCACCGGGAAGTACTCCCGCAGCACGTCGAGGTCGCCGGTGTACTCGTAGTGCTCCCAGAACAGCAGCGAGAGCCAGGCGCCGCCGGTGGGCCAGACGCCGTAGTACGCGAAGTCCACGGGCGCCGACCCGCGCCACAGGTCGGTGTTGTGGTGCGCCACCCACCCCTTGGCGCCCCACATCTTCTGCGCCGTCCGGGCGCCGGACTCGGCGAGCTCCTCGATCATCGCGAAGAGCGGCTCCCAGCACTCGGCCAGGTTCGCCGGGCCCGCGGGCCAGTAGTTCATCTGGCAGTTGATGTTCAGGGTGTACTTCGACTGCCACGGCGGCAGCATCTGGTCGTTCCACAGGCCCTGCAGGTTGGCCGGCTGGCCCGGCGTCCGCGAGCTGGAGATCAGCAGGTAGCGGCCGAACTGGTAGTACAGCGCCGCGAGCTGCGGGTCCTGGCCGTCGCGGAAGGCAGCGACCCGCTGGTCGGTCGGCAGGTCGACGGACGCCGACGTGCCCAGGTCGATGTCCACCCGGCCGAACATCTCCTGGTGGTCGCGCACGTGGGCGCGCCGCAGGATGCCGTACCCCTGGTCCGGGATCCGCTCCAGCGGGGCGAGGGCCGCCGCGAGGTGGTCGCCGCCGACGTCGAGGTAGTTCCGGTGGCTGGTGCCGATGGAGACGACCAGCGTCACGGCGTCGGCGCCCCGCACGTGCAGGCCGGTGTCGTCGCAGGTCACGGCGCCGCCCTCGGGCAGGGCGCGGGCCAGGCTGACGAACCGCACCTTGCCCTCCAGGCCCTCGGCCTCGCCGCTCGTGCCCTCCAGGGCGAGCGTGCGGGCGTCGTGCGCGTACGTCGACGTCTCCTGGAGCGACTGGTAGCCGGCGTCGAACGAGATCGCGCCCCGCTCGCTCGCGGTCAGCCGCATCACGATCACCTGGTGGGCGTGGCTGCCGAACACCTCACGGGTGTGGCGCACGCCGTCGGCAACGAAGGTGGTGGTCGTGATGGCGGTGTTCAGGTCGAGCGACCGTCGGTAGTCCGTGACGTCGTCGGTCAGGCCGGGGAAGTCCGGCCCGGAGAAGCCTGGCCCGGAGAAGTTGATGAGCAGGTCGCCGACGGGCTGGTACTGCATCTGCTCCGTGGGGCGGCCCATGAACCGCTCGTCGGCGAGGTTCTGGGCCTCCAGCCACTTCTCCTCGCTGATCAGCCGGCGGATCTCCGGCAGGGCCTCGTGCCCGAGCGGGTCGGCGTAGTCGTGCGGGCCGCCGGCCCAGACCGTGTCCTCGTTGAGCATGAGCTTCTCGGCCGCGACGCCGCCGAACACCATGGCGCCGAGCCGCCCGTTGCCGATGGCCAGCGCCTGCAGCCACTGCTCGGCCGGGGCGGTGTACCAGAGCCGCATCGGGTTGGTGTCGGGGGCCTCGGGCTCCTCGGCGGGGTCGGCGGCCGCCACCGCCGGGGCGTGCCCGGCGAGCGCGAACGCACCCGCGGTCAGGCCGGTCGTGCGCAGGAGATCTCTTCGCGTGATCGGATTCATCGAGCGACTCCTTCGTCCTCTTGGTCAGCACAGGCAGCGCAGCCAGCACTTCGCCATCACCGTTGAACGACGCGGGGCTAAATGTAGTACGTCACATGTATCACAAGTCAAGAGTGCAGAGTCAGTTGGTGTGAGTCCGGAGTGCCGGTCGGGCAGGAAGTGGCCGATCCGTGACCCCACGGTCGGCGGACCTGCACCTACGCTGGGAACATGGGACGAGCCGGACACCGCACCGCCCTGACCACAGCCCCGACGCTGGCCGCTGCCGGGACGATCGCCGCGTGCGCGGCGCTGCTCCTGGCCGGGTGCACGAGCGCGCAGGGGCCCGGGAGCGACGAGTCCGGCCCTGCGCCGATCGCTTCGGGGCCGGACGCGTCGCAGGAGCCGTCAGAGCCTTCGGAGCCCTCGGAGTCGGCGGGCGCGGGCGACGACGCGAGCGAGCCCGCCGAGCCGGGACCGGAGCCCGAACCAGCGGCCTCGGCCACGGAGACCGCCTCCGGACCGGCCTTCGCCGCGAACACGAGGCCCGACACCGCGGAGCCCTCCGGCGCGGGTGACACGTTCCTGACCGTCACGGACGTGCGCGTCGGCGTGCACGACGGCTACGACCGGGTCGTCCTCGACCTCGACGGCACGGGCAGCGGCAAGCCCGGCTGGCGCGTCGAGTACGTGGACCAGGCCGTCGACGACGGCTCCGGGGACACCGTGCGCGTGGACGGCGACGCGATCCTGCGGGTGTCGATCTCGGGCACGGCGACCCCGACGGACAGCGGCGTCGACGAGTTCTCGGGCGACCGTATCGAGCCGGTGGACACCCAGTCGATCGACGAGATCGTGTACCGGTACTGGTTCGAGGGGTACACGACGGCGTTCCTCGGCGTCGACGGGGAGCGCCCGTTCCGGGTGTTCCTGCTGGAGGACCCGATGCGTGTGGTGGTCGACGTCCAGCACTGAGCGCCCGGCCACGCGGGCCGGGCGCTCAGGACTGCACCAGAACGCCGGAGCCCGGCGTCAGACCAGCACGCTCAGCCCGCGACCTCGGACTTCTGGGGCCGCGCCAGCAGCGCCGCCGCGAGCTCGGACAGCGGCAGCCTGCCCGCCAGCACTTCGACGACGCCCGCGGTGATCGGCATCTCGACGTCGTGCGCGCGGGCGAGCTCCAGTACGGACTCCGACGACTTGACGCCCTCGGCCGTGCCGCCGGTCGCCTTGATCGCCTCGGCGAGCGTGAGGCCCTCGCCCACGTGCTTGCCGAGCCGGTGGTTGCGCGACAGCGGCGACGCGCACGTCGCCATCAGGTCGCCCATGCCTGCGAGGCCGGAGAACGTGGCGGCGTCGGCGCCCAGCGCGAGGCCGAGGCGTGTGATCTCCACCAGGCCGCGCGTGATGAGCGTGGCCAGCGTGTTCCAGCCGAGGCCCTGGCCCTGCGCCATGCCGGCGGCCAGGGCGATGATGTTCTTCACCGCGCCGCACAGCTCCACGCCTACCACGTCGGTGTTCGTGTACGGGCGGAAGTACCCGGTCGAGCAGGCGGAGGCCACGAGCTGGGCCGTGGCCTCGCTGCGCGAGGCGACCACGGTCGCCGTCGGCTGCCGCTCGGCGATCTCGGGCGCCAGGTTCGGCCCGGAGACGACGGCGACGCGCTCGTCGGGCAGCTCCAGCACCTCGGCCATGACCTGGGTCATGCGCTTGTCCGTGCCGAGCTCGACGCCCTTCATCAGGGAGACGACGACGGCGCCCGGCGCCGCCACCTCGTGCACCAGGTGCTTCATCGACTCCAGCGTGGCGCGGGCCACCTGGGACGGCACGGAGACGACGACGATCGACGCGTCACGCAGGGCGACCGCCGGGTCGGTGGTGCCGTGCATCGGGGGCAGCTGCACGCCCGGCAGGTACTTCTCGTTGCGGTGCGTGCTGTCCACGGCGTCGAGCACGGCGGCGTCGCGGCCCCACAGGGTGACGTCGCAGCCGGCGTCGGCCAGCACCATCGCGAACGTGGTGCCCATCGAGCCGGCGCCGAGCACGGCGACCTTCGTCCGTCCGTGCACGGTGTCCTCTGCCTTGGTGCCCTCTGTCTTCGCGCCCTCTGTCTTCGTCACGTCGCTCACGGGCGCTCCACCGGCGGGTAGCTCGTCATCTTGGCCTCGTAGTCGGGGTGCTTGCGCAGGTCGAACCGCGGCTTCGGGGCCTTCTCGCCGCGGATCTGCTCCAGCTCGACGGTGATGGCGTCCATGATGCGGCTCGTGGCCTCACGCAGCGTGGCGGTGTCCTGCGGCCGGTCGTACAGGTCGCTCAGGTCCACGGGCGGGCCGGTCTGGATGGTCACCTTCTTGCGCGGGAACGGCTTGAGCACGCGGCTGTACCGGCCGAGGATCTCCGTGACGCCCCACTGGGCGACCGGGAGCACGGGCAGGCGGGTCGTCAGCGCGATGCGGGCCACGCCGGTCTTGCCCTCCATGGGCCAGTACTCAGGGTCGCGCGTCAGGGTGCCCTCGGGCAGGATCGCGACGCAGGCGCCGTCGCCGAGCTGGCTCGCGGCGTCCTTCAGCGACTCGGCGGACTTCGCGGAGTCCCGGTCCACCGGGATCATCTTGGTGCCCCGCAGGGCCCACCCCGTCAGCGGCGAGTCGAACAGGCCACGCTTGGCCAGGATGCGGGGCTCGCGGCCCATGTCGAAGAGGTAGTGCGCCAGCGTCAGCGCGTCGAGCTCGGTGACGTGGTTGGCCGCGGCGATGAACCCGCCCTTGGCCGGGAAGTTCTCGCCGCCCTTCCACTCGTACTTGCACAGCGCGAACATGAGGTTCCGCACGATGAACGCGACGAAGCGATACATGCGCGACTCGGGGCGTGGGATGGACACGGCCGAAAGGATACTCGGCCGAGACGTGTCAGACGCTCAGGTCCCCCGGGGGACCTGAGCGTCTGACAAGTGCGGGGAGTAGGTCAGCCGCGGACGACCTCGGCGCCCAGGGCCTCCAGCTTGTCCTGGAAGTTCTCGTAGCCGCGGTCGATCAGGCCGATGCCGCGCACCGTCGACTGCCCCTTGGCGGCCAGCGCCGCGATGAGGTGGCTGAAGCCGCCGCGCAGGTCCGGGACCTCGATGTCGGCCGCCGAGAGCGGCGTCGGGCCGGAGACGACGGCGGAGTGGTGGAAGTTGCGCTGGCCGAACCGGCAGTCGCGACCGCCCAGGCACTCCTTGTAGACCTGGATCGTGGCGCCCATCTTGCGCAGCGCGTCCGTGAAGCCGAACCGGTTCTCGTACACGGTCTCGTGCACGATCGACAGGCCGGTGGCCTGCGTGAGCGCGACGACGAGCGGCTGCTGCCAGTCCGTCATGAAGCCGGGGTGGACGTCAGTCTCCAGCACGATGGACTTGAGGTCGCCGCCGGCGTGCCAGAAGCGGATGCCGTCGTCCTGCACCTCGAAGCGGCCGCCGACCTTCCGGAAGGTGTTGAGGAAGGTCATCATCTCGGGCTGGGTGGCGCCCTTGACGGTGATGTCGCCGCCGGTGGCCAGGGCAGCGGAGGCCCAGGAGGCGGTCTCGATGCGGTCGTTCAGCGCCGTGTGGGTGTAGCCCTCGAGGCGGTCGACGCCCTCGATGCGGATCACGCGGTCGGTGTCGACCGAGATGATCGCGCCCATCTTCTGCAGCACCGCGATGAGGTCCATGATCTCGGGCTCGATCGCCGCGCCCGAGAGCTCGGTGATGCCGTCCGCGCGGACCGCCGTCAGCAGGGTCTGCTCGGTGGCGCCCACCGACGGGTACGGCAGCGAGATCTTGGTGCCCTGCAGGCGCCGCGGCGCGCGCAGGTGGATGCCGTTGGGCCGCTTGTCCACGACGGCGCCGAACTGGCGCAGGATGTCGAGGTGGTAGTTGATGGGCCGGTCGCCGATGCGGCAGCCGCCCAGGTCGGGGATGAACGCCTCGCCGAGACGGTGCAGCAGCGGCCCGCAGAACAGGATCGGGATACGGCTGGACCCGGCGTGCGCGTCGATGTCGGCCACGTGGGCGGACTCGACGTTGGACGGGTCGAGGTCCAGGATGCCGGCGTCGGTGTCGTACTTGACGTTCACGCCGTGCAGGTCCAGGAGCCCCGAGACGACCTTGACGTCACGGATCTGCGGGACGTTCCGCAGCACGCTCGGGGTCTCCCCCAGCAGAGAAGCCACCATGGACTTCGACACGAAGTTCTTTGCGCCTCGAACGGTGATGGTCCCGTTCAACGGGTTGCCGCCGTTCACATACAGCAGATCGTTCATATCCTCGTCGTCGTCTCGTTCGTTCCGATGATGGATTTCCGATGGCGGAGCCTCCGGGGGCGCCCGGTCGATCCTGCCCCTCACCGCCGGTCGTGCCAACACGGCAACCAGTGGGAGTATTCACCGTTCACCACACCTTCACTCGCGACGCACCAGGCCGCAGTTCGACACGCCGTGTGTGCACATCGCTCGCGCATGACAGGTCGCACGACCGTGCTTGCCGACGGCGGCAGCCTACGTCAAGACCCCATCCGTATCGCGAGACGCCCTTCCCGGATGGCGGACGACGCGCCTAATCTCGCGAGCATGAGCACCTCCGCAGCACCGACCGCCGGGACCCCCGGCGGCGAGGAGAGCACAGCGCCGGCCGGGAATCCCCGCGGCCGCGTCGTCGTCGCCTCCCTCATCGGTACCTCCATCGAGTTCTATGACTTCTACATCTACGCGACCGCGGCCTCGCTGGTCTTCCCGGCCCTGTTCTTCCCGAACGCCGAGGACCCGACCACGCAGCTCCTGTCGTCGTTCGCCGTCTTCGGCGTCGCCTTCGTGGCGCGGCCGGTCGGCTCGGTCCTGTTCGGGCACTTCGGTGACCGGATCGGCCGCAAGGCGACGCTGGTCGCGTCGCTGCTCACGATGGGTATCGCGACGGTCCTGATCGGCCTCATCCCCGCGGCGTCGACCCCCGGCTGGGCCCTGGCGGCCCCCGCGGTGCTCGTGCTGTGCCGGTTCTGCCAGGGCCTCGGCCTCGGCGGCGAGTGGAGCGGCGCCGCCCTGCTGGCCACCGAGAACGCGCCCGAGGGCAAGCGCGCCATCTACGGCACGTTCCCGCAGCTCGGCGCGCCCATCGGCTTCATCCTCGCCAACACGGTGTTCATCGCCCTGTCGACGTCGCTCACGCCCGAGCAGTTCGCGGCCTGGGGCTGGCGCATCCCGTTCATCGCGTCGGCGATCCTCGTGATCGTGGGCCTGTGGGTGCGGCTCTCGCTGCTGGAGACCCCGGCGTTCCGCAAGGTGCTCGCGGCCGAGGCCGTCAGCAAGGTGCCGGTGGCCCGCGTCTTCCGCACGTCGTGGAAGCAGATCGTCTCGGGCACGTTCATCATGCTCGCCACGTACGTGCTGTTCTACCTGATGACGACGTTCACGCTGAACTACGGCGTGGCGGTCACCGAGCCGACCGACGGCTCCCCCGCCGGCCTCGGCTACGAGAAGATCGACTTCCTCTGGATGCTGATCGTGGGCGTCGTGTTCTTCGGCATCTTCACGCTCGCGTCCGGTCCGATGGCGGAGAAGTTCGGCCGCCGCAAGCACCTCATCTGGGTCACCGTCGCGATCATCGTGTTCGGCGCCCTGTTCGTGCCGCTGTTCGCCGCGGGCGACATCGGTGTGCAGACCCTGCTGATCATCGGCTTCACGCTCATGGGCCTCACGTTCGGCCCGATGGCGGCCGTGCTGCCCGAGCTGTTCCCGGCCAACGTCCGGTACACGGGCTCCGGCATCGCGTACAACCTGTCGTCGGTGCTCGGCGCCGCCGTGGCCCCGTTCATCGCCGTGTGGCTGTGGGCCAAGGGCGACGGCTCGCCGGTGCTCGTGGGCGTCTACCTCTCCGCGATGGCCGTGATCACGCTGGTCGCGCTGATCCTGGAGCGCGAGACGCGCGACGTCGACTACGCGGACAACGTCGGGGACTGATCCCCGCTGCCCGACGCCGTCGCGCGCCTCCCGTACGGGA
>NZ_JBHVEG010000160.1:0-14627 GCF_042802395.1 Promicromonospora sp. NPDC057488 | reverse complement strand
GGTGCACGCCTGCAAGAGTCCGGGTTTCGCTCACGGGTGTGAGGTTACCCGGCCGATCACTTGAGGAAGTCCGGGACGTCCAGGTCCTCGGCCGAACGACGGGGGTTCTCGTCGTACAGCGGCGGCACCTCGACCCGCTCGCCCTGCTCGCGGCCGACGTCCTGCCGGTTGAACGAGCCCTGCACGACGACGGCCGGCTCGTCCAGCGTGCGCGGCACGTCGTCCGAGGTCTCGTCGTCGATCACGCGGGGCAGCGTGGACACGGGCGACGGCTGGTGCGCCGGCGGGACCGACGGCGGCATGCCGTTCCCGGTGTACTCGGGCGCGCGGCGGGCGGCGTCCGAGACGTCGGGCAGCGGGACCGGCGCCGTGGCCGGGCTGCGGGTCGCCGTGGAGCTCGCGCCGGCGACCTGGCCGAGCGCCCGGTTGTCCTTGCGCTCCTTGGGCAGCCCACCGTCGAAGCCCGCCGCGATGACGGTCACGCGGACCTCGTCGCCCAGGGCGTCGTCGATGACCGTACCGAAGATGATGTTCGCCTCCGGGTGCGCGGCCTCCTGCACCAGGCGCGCGGCCTCGTGCACCTCGAAGAGGCCGAGGTCGCTGCCACCCTGGATGGAGAGCAGCACGCCGTGGGCGCCGTCGATCGACGCCTCCAGGAGCGGCGACGAGATCGCCAGCTCGGCCGCCTGCACCGCGCGGTCCTCGCCGCGGGCGGAGCCGATGCCCATGAGCGCCGAGCCCGCCCCCTGCATGACCGACTTCACGTCCGCGAAGTCCAGGTTGATCAGGCCGGGCGTGGTGATGAGGTCGGTGATGCCCTGCACACCGGAGTGCAGCACCTGGTCGGCCGAGTGGAAGGCCGCGATGGCGGACACGTTGCGGTCCGACATCGACAGGAGCCGGTCGTTCGGGATGACGATCAGCGTGTCGACCTCGTCGCGGAGGTTCTCGATGCCGCTCTCCGCCTGGACCGCGCGCCGGCGGCCCTCGAACGTGAACGGGCGCGTCACGACCCCGACGGTCAGCGCGCCGAGCGAGCGCGCGATCCGCGCGACGACCGGGGCGCCGCCCGTGCCGGTGCCGCCGCCCTCGCCCGCGGTGACGAAGACCATGTCGGCGCCGCGCAGGACGTCCTCGATCTCCTCCGCGTGGTCCTCGGCGGCCTTCTTGCCGACCTCGGGGTCCGCGCCGGCACCGAGGCCGCGCGTGAGCTCCCGGCCGACGTCGAGCTTGACGTCGGCGTCGGACATCAGGAGGGCCTGTGCGTCGGTGTTGATCGCGATGAACTCGACGCCCTTGAGGCCGACCTCGATCATGCGGTTGACGGCGTTCACACCACCGCCGCCGATGCCGACCACCTTTATCACTGCCAGGTAGTTCTGCGGAGTTGCCACGTCGTCGCCTTTCGATTCGGGTCCCGAGTCCCGACTCTCATCCCTCCCAAAGTCTCAGGTTGAGGTAGAGGGTTAGAGTTATGTCAGGTTGCTGCTGAGTTCGACGGTAGGTGTGCCGCCGGGGTGTGTCGAAGACATCGTCGCGCGTGTCGCGCAACGATGCACGCGAGAAATCACAGCGATGTTATTCCTGGTCGTGCGTGAGTCGGTGCGCGACGCGCGCAGCAACTGACCGGCTCAGTGCGTGACCGGCAGGCCGGGCGACGAGACGTCGATGGTGGTAGCCGTCGGCTCCGCCCGCAGCAGCGTCTGCGCGACCTTCGTCTTGAGCGGCACCTCCGCGCCGCTCCCCCACCGGATCACGCGCCCGTCCGACAGCGTGGTGCGCACGTCGTCCTGGGTCGCCGCGCTCACCGTCTTGACGTCGGACGCCAGCTCGGTCGGCAGCGCGCCGAGCACCGCGAGGGCGGCGTCCAGGGCACGCTTCCCCGCCCCGGCGTCGGACAGCGAGGTCACGATCGCGGGCAGGCCCTTCGGTACCTTTTCGGCGGTCGCGACGCGGACGCCCTCGGCGTCCATCAGGGCGTAGACGTCGCCGGGCTGCGGCACCGCGGCCACCGGCTCGCGCGAGGTGAGCGCCACCGCGAGCCCGTCCGGCCAGGTACGCGTGATGCGCACGTTCTTGACGGCGTTCATCGCGAGGATCTCCTCGCGCAGGCCCACCGTGTCCAGGCGCGGCAGCGGCACGCCGGCCTCGTCGGTGACGGCGTCGCGCACCTCGCCGACGTCGACCGTGGTGCCCTCACCCGTGACCTGGACCTGGTCCGGGTCGAGCGCGAACAGCGGCGAGAAGAACGCCGCCCACACCAGTCCCGCCACGACCGCGACGGTGAGCGCGGTCCAGCCGATGCGGCGCCACACGCGGTAGCGCGCCATCGCGGTGCGCTCGGCGAGGCGGTCGGCGAGCTGGTCCGAGACCACACCCGCCCGGCCGCCCGCCGACGGCGTGGCGCCGGTCGCGGGACGGTCGGGCCGAGCGGCGGGACGGTCCGGCCGAGCAGCCGGACGGGCCGGCCGGGACGGCGCCTGGCCGCCCGGCCGCGTGCGGGCCTCGCCCTGCAGATCCCGGCCCCGCCGGTCCGGCTCCCGCCGCCCCTGGTCCTCCCGGACCCGGTCCTCCCGGGCCTGGTCCTGTGCGGCCGCGCCCTGGTCCGCCGGGCGCGGCCGTGCCGTGCCCGCGGCGCGAGGGCGCGCGGGCGGGCGCATCAGTCCTCGCCCAGCCCCGGCGTGCCCGTCGTCGCCACGCGAGCCGCGAGGCGCGCCAGGACGGCGGGTCCGAGCTGGGTGACGTCGCCCGCGCCCACGGTGAGCACCACGTCGCCCGGGCGGGCGAGGTCTGCGATCGCGTGCGCGGCGTCGAGGCGGTCCGGCACCGCGTAGGCGGCGCCGTGGTCAGGCATGAGGTCGACGATCGTGCTGGGCGTGACCGTCGGGTCGAGTTCCTCGCGCGCCCCGTAGATGTCGGTGACGACCACCTCGTCGGCGGCGGACAGCTCGGCCGCGAACCGGTCGGCGAACGTCTTGGTGCGCGAGTACAGGTGCGGCTGGAACAGCACGAGCACGCGGCCGCCGTCGGCGATCTCGCGGGCCGCCGTCAGCACGGCCTTGATCTCGGTCGGGTGGTGGGCGTAGTCGTCGACGACGAGCACGCCGTCGGCCTCGCCCTTCTCCTCGAAGCGACGGCCCGTGCCGATGAACGCCTCGACCCCGGCGACGGCCTGCTCGGCGGGCACGCCCAGCAGCACCGACGCGATGACGGCCGCGGTCGCGTTGAGCACGTTGTGCTTGCCCGGCACCGACAGGCGCATCGGGATGCCGGGCACGGTGCCGGACACGCCCGCGCCGTCGGCCACCTGCTCGTTGGTGCCGAGGATGTCGCCGCGCAGCACCGCCGTGGTGCCCTCCGGCGTCGTGGAGATGTCGGTGACCCGCACGCGGGCGGTGTCGTTGGTGCCGTAGGTGATGACGTGGCCGCCGGTGGCGCAGATGGTGGCGCCCACCGAGAGGGAGCCCTCGTCGTCGGCGCACGCGACGAGCCAGCCCTCGGGCACCAGCCGGCGGGCGAACCGGATGAACGCGCCGTTGAACGCCTCCGGGGTGCCGTAGTGGTCCAGGTGGTCGGCCTCGACGTTGGTCACCACCGCGATGGTGGGCGTGTAGTTCAGGAACGAGCCGTCGGACTCGTCGGCCTCGGCGACGAGCACGTCGGACGAGCCGAGGTGGCCGCCCGGCGTCGAGCCGTTGGCAGTGCGCACCGTGCTGCCGATCGCGTACGACGGGTCCAGGCCCGCCTCGCGCAGGATCGTCGCGACCATGGCCGACGTCGTCGTCTTGCCGTGCGCGCCCGCGACGGCGACGCCGCGCGAGCCCTCCATCAGGGCGGCCAGCGCCTGCGAGCGGTGCAGCACGTTCAGGCGGCGGGCGCGGGCCGCGGAGAGCTCCGGGTTGTCCTCGTGCACGGCGCTGGAGATCACCACCGTGTCCGCGCCGGTGAGGTGGGCGGCGTCGTGGCCGACCCACACCTTGATGCCCTCGTCCCGCAGCGCGGCCAGCGCCTCCGACTCCGCGGCGTCCGAGCCCTGCACCGGGACGCCGCGACCGGCGAGCAGGCGGGCGACGACGGACATGCCCGCCCCGCCGATGCCGATCATGTGGACGCGGCCGAGCTTCGCGACCTGATCCGCCATCTGATCCGTGACCGTGGTGCTCATGACCTGACCTCCGTGGTGTCGGTACCTGCTGACCGTACGGCTTGCTCGACGAGATCGACGACACGAGCCGCGCCGTCGCTGGTGCCGGCCGACCGCGCGGCCTTCGCCATGACACCGAGCCGCTCGCGGTCCGCGAGCAGCGTGGGAACGTTCTGGGCCACCCAGGCGGGCGTGACGTCGGCGTCGTCCACCAGGAGGCCGCCGCCGGCCTCGACCAGCGGGGCGGCGTTCAGCCGCTGCTCGCCGTTGCCGATGGGCAGCGGCACGTAGACGGCGGGGATGCCGAGCGCGGCGAGCTCGGCGACGGAGCCGGCGCCGGAGCGGCAGACCACGAGGTCGGCCACCGCGTAGGCGAGCTCCATCTGCTCGAGGTACTCGCGCACCTGGTAGCGCCGGGGGTCGACGCCGGCGACGGTCTCGCGAACCTCGTCGCCCTTGCCCTTGCCCGTCAGGTGCAGCACCTGGGCACCGGCTGCGAGGATCTGGGCGGCGGCGCCGGACACGGCGCGGTTCAGGCTCAGGGCGCCGAGCGAGCCGCCGGTGACCACGAGGGTCGGCAGCGCGGGGTCGAGGCCGAGCTCGGCGGCGGCGCGGGCACGCAGGCCGGCGGCGTCTGCCTCGCGCTCCTGGACCAGGGCCGCGATGGCCTGCCGCAGGGGCAGGCCCGTGAGCACGCCGCCGCGCAGCGGCGTGCCGGCGAAGGTGAGGCCCACGCGGGACGCCCAGCGGGCGCCGAGCCGGTTGGCCAGGCCCGGGCGCGCGTTCTGCTCGTGGATGACGATCGGCACGCCCTTGCGCTTCGCGGCGAGGTAGGCGGGCGTGGCCACGTACCCGCCGAACCCGATCACGACCTGCGCGTCGATCTCGTCGATCGCGTCCTCCGCGGCCCGGACCGCCGCCGTCAGCCGGCCCGGCAGCCGCAGCAGGTCGGGGCTGGGGCGGCGCGGCAGCGGCACGCGCGGGATCGGGCGCAGCTCGTAGCCGCGCGCCGGCACGAGATCGGCCTCCAGGCCGGTCGTGGTGCCGAGCGCGAGCACGCGCGCGCCGGGCTGGCGGCGCCGCACCTCGTCGGCCACCGCGAGCAGGGGGTTGACGTGACCGGCGGTCCCGCCTCCGGCGAGCACCACCGACACAGCTGCTGAGCTCATCATCACCTTCTGGTCGTCGCCCGGTACCCGGGCGAATCGATCGCGCGCCGGCTCGCCGTGGAGGTTCTGACCACAGAACAAGCCGCCGTGCACATTTCTACCGTCTCCGGACCGCGCCGCCCAGCACGGCCAGTGACTTGCGGACGACGCTACCGCGTGCAGCGAGTGCCTTGGCAGCCCCCGGCTCCGTCCGGGCGAAGGATATGACCATCCCGAGCGCGGCCATCGTGGTGATCAGCGCCGAACCGCCCGCGGACACCAGCGGGAGGGGCACGCCGATCACCGGGAGCACCCCGATGACCACGCCGATGTTCACGAACGCCTGGCCCACGATCCAGCAGCCGACGGCGGCCGTGGTCACCTTGACGAACGGGTCCTTGTGCCGCTGGATCACGCGGCTCATCGCCAGGCCCAGCACGGCGAACAGCGCGAGCACCAGCACCGTGCCGAACAGGCCGAGCTCCTCGCCGATCACGGCGAAGATGAAGTCGTTGTGCGCCTCGGGCAGGTAGTTCCACTTCTCGCGGCTGCCGCCCAGGCCCACGCCCCACAGCCCGCCGGTGCCCAGCCCGAACAGGCCGTGCAGGGACTGGTAGCACTCCGAGGCGGCGTCGCACTCCGCGCCGTAGGTCGCGATGATGCGCCGCAGCCGGTCCCCGGAGCCCTGCTGGAGGATGAACACGTAGCCGACGACGAACGCGGCGATCGCGCTGCCCAGCCCCATGAGCGACATCGGCACGCCGGCCACCAGGAACGCGCCCGCGACGAGCAGGCCGATCACGAGCGCCGTACCGAGGTCGCCCCCGCCGAGCACCAGGCCCATCACGACGACCGCCCCGGGCACGGCGGGCAGGATCGCGTGCGACCAGCTGCCCAGCAGCGCCTGCTTGCGGCCCAGCACGGTGCCGAGCCAGACGGCGAGCGCGAGCTTGGCCAGCTCGGAGGGCTGGAAGCGGACGGGCCCGAACGACAGCCAGTTCTGCTGGCCGTTGGTGACCTCACCCATGAAGATGACGGCCACCAGCAGGACCAGCGCCACCAGGAGCGCCGGGAGCGCGAGCCGTTTGTACCAGCGGATCGGCAGGTGGGCGGCGACCAGCAGCACGGGCAGGCCCATCAGCGCGTACTGCGCCTGGACCAGGAACGCCGCGTACGGCGACTGGCCCTCCGCGATCGAGGTGACCGTCGAGCTGGAGAGCACCATGATCAGGCCGATCACGGTCAGCAGCCCCGTCGTGCCCACCAGCAGGTAGTAGCTGGTCACGGTCGAGTTCCACTCGCCCAGCCACGGGCGGTCGGGCGCCTTGCGGCTCGTGGTCGTCGTGGCCATCCCCTGCCCCTCCCGCGCTCAGCGCGTGGTGGTCAGGTCACGCACCACGCGGACGAACTCCTCGCCGCGGTGGGCGTACGAGGTGAACTGGTCCTGTGACGCGCCCGCCGGGGCCAGCAGCACGGTGTCCCCCGGCTGTGCCAGGTCCCGCGCCGCCGTCACCGCCCGGCGCATCACGGTCTCAGTGTCACCGGGATCGATCACCACAACAGGGATCTTGGGCGCGTGTCGGGCCAGCGTGTCGGCCAGCGGGCCCGGCTCGGCGCCCATCACCACGGCGGCGCGCATGCGGTCCGCGCGGGAGGAGACCAGGTCGTCGAACGTGGCGCCCTTGGCCAGCCCGCCCGCGATCCAGACCACGGTGCCGTGCGCGAAACCGGCCAGCGAGGCGGCCGCGGAGTGCGCGTTCGTCGCCTTGGAGTCGTTGACGTAGGTGACGCCGTCCGCCTCCGCGACCCGCTGGATGCGGTGCTCGCCCGGGCCGAAGGACCGCAGCCCGTCGCGGACGGCGGAGGCGGGCACGCCGTGCGCGCGCGCCAGGGCGGCGGCGGCCAGGGCGTCGGCCACGATGTGCGTCGGCACGACGCCGTTGTGGTCGCCGAGCTGCTTCAGGTCGGCCAGGGTCCCGAGCTCCGCGGCGCTCTTGCGGCGGTCCGGGTCGTCGTCGGCGGCGTGGAAGGCGCGGTCCACGAGCACGCCGTCGACCAGGCCGAGGTCGCCCGGGCTCGGGGTGCCCACCACGAAGCCGACGGCGCGGGCGCCCTCGACCACGTCGGCCTCGCGCACGAGGTCCTCCGTCGTCGGGTCCGCGACGTTGTAGACGCAGGCGACCTGGACGCGCTCGAAGATGCGGCCCTTGTCGCGCGTGTACGCCGCGAGCGAGCCGTGCCAGTCGAGGTGGTCGGCCGACACGTTGAGGACGGCGCCGGCCTGGAGCGACATGGTGTGCGTGAAGTGGAGCTGGAAGCTGGACAGCTCCACCGCGACGACGTCGAGCAGGGGGTCCAGGGCGGCCTCCACGAGCGACCTGCCGACGTTCCCGACGGCGGCCGTGCGCAGGCCCGCGGCCCGCAGGATGGCCGCGAGCATCTCGACGGTGGTCGTCTTGCCGTTGGAGCCGGTGATGCCGAGCCACGGGGCCGGCGCGTCGGTGCCGAGCCGGTCGACCCGCAGGCGCCACGCGAGCTCGACCTCGCTCCACACCGGCACGCCCGCGGCCAGCGCCGCGGCGACCAGTGGGTGGTGCGGGGGGAAGCCCGGCGAGGCGACGAGCAGGTCCGCCTCGGCCAGCACCCCGGCCGCGCCGTCGGCGTCGAGCCGGCCGTGGTCGGCGTCGTCGGCCTTGTCGTCCACCGTGACCAGCGAGGCCACGCGCGGCAGGAGGACCTGCTGGAGCGACCGCCCGGTGACGCCGAGGCCCGCCAGGACGACGCGCGCGTCGGCCAGGGGGACGCGGGGCTCGACCGTGCCGTAGGGGTCGGCCTCGGTCACGAGGCCACCCACTCGGCGTAGAAGATGCCCATGCCGAGGCCCGCGAGCAGGCCGGCGATGAGCCAGAACCGGATCACGATGGTGACCTCGCCCCAGCCGGACAGCTCGAAGTGGTGCTGCAGGGGGGCCATCTTGAACACCCGCCTGCCCGTCATCTTGAAGAAGCCGACCTGGATCACGACGGACGAGACGATGAGCACGAACAGGCCGCCCAGCAGCACGGCGAGCAGCTCGGTGCGGCTCAGGATCGACAGGCCGGCCAGGGCGCCACCGAGGGCGAGCGAGCCGGTGTCGCCCATGAAGATCTTGGCGGGGTTGGCGTTCCACCACAGGAAGCCGACGCAGGCGCCCGTGACGGCGGCCGCGACGATCGCGAGGTCCTGCGGGTCGCGCACCTCGTAGCAGCGTGGACCGGCGGTGGCCAGGAACTGGCAGGACTGGTTGAGCTGCCAGATGCCGACCAGCACGTAGGCGCCGAAGGTGATGATCGAGACGCCTGTGGCCAGACCGTCGAGGCCGTCGGTCACGTTCACCGCGTTCGACCAGGCGGAGACCAGCAGGTTGGCCCAGATCACGAAGAGGATCAGGCCCACGGTGGCGCCCGCGAACGCCAGGTCGAACTCGGTGTCGCGCAGGAACGAGATCTTGGTCGACGCCGGGGTGCGCGAGTTCTCGTTGGGGAACTGCAGCGCGAGCACGGCGAACGAGATGCCGACGACGGCCTGGCCGATCAGCTTGGCGCGCGGGGTCAGACCCAGGGACCGCTGCTTGCGGATCTTCGTGAAGTCGTCGAGGAACCCGACCAGGCCCAGCCCCGCCATGAGGTAGAGCGCGAGCAGCGCCGAGACGCTCGGCAGCCGACCCGAAACCAGCATCGACGCCGCGACGCCGAGGACGGTCGCCGCGATGATGACGACACCGCCCATCTGGGGCGTGCCACGCTTGGTGAAGTGGCCCGTGGGGCCGTCCTCGCGGACGAACTGGCCGTAGTTCTTGTGGACCAGGAACCGGATGAAGACCGGGGTGCCCAGCAGGGCCACGAGCAGCGCCACCGCGGCGCTGACCAGGATCGCGATCACTTGTTGTTGTCCTTAGCGGTCAGAGCCATCGACAGGTGGTCGCCGAGCTCCCAGAGTCCGGAGCCGAGCGAGGACTTCACGAGCACGACGTCGCCGGGCTCCAGCGACTCGTCCAGCATTGCGCGGGCGGCGTCCAGGTCGGGCACGAAGATCGACTCGGACCCCCAGGAACCCTCCTGCATGGCGCCCTCATGGATGTGATAGGCGCCGTCGCCGACGACGACGAGCTGCTTGATGTTCAGCCGAACCACGAGGCGGCCGATCTCGTCGTGCGCGGCGCGCGCACCGTCACCGAGCTCCCGCATCTCGCCGAGCACCGCGACGGAGCGGCGGGTGCGCCCGGCCATGACGGCGAGGGTGCGCAGGGCGGCCTTCATCGAGTCCGGGTTCGCGTTGTACGCGTCGTCGATCACGGTGACGCCGTCGGGCCGCTCGGTCACCGCCATGCGGTGCGGGCTGCGGGCGGTGGCGGCGGTGAGCCGCTGCGCGACGTCGGGCAGGGACACCCCGAGGCGCAGGGCGACCGTGGCGGCCGCGAGCGCGTTGCTCACGTGGTGCGGGCCGACGAGCTGGAGGGCGACGTCGGCGCGCTGCTCGCCGTTGCCTGACGGCGCGGCGGACGGCGCGATCCGGAGCGTGAAGGCCGCCCGGCCCGTGGCGTCCACCGAGATGTCCTCGGCGCGGACGTCGGCGGTAGGGATGGTGCCGAAGGTCTGCAGCGTCGTGCCGGGGGCGGCCTGGCCGGCCATGGCGGCGACGCGCAGGTCGTCGGCGTTCAGCACGACGGTGCCGCCGTCGACGACGCCGGAGACCATCTCGGCCTTGGTCTTCGCGATGGCCTCGACGCTGCCGAAGTGGCCCACGTGCGCCACGCCCACGGCGAGCACGACGCCGACGTCGGGCGGCGCGATGCGCGTGAGGTAGGCGATGTTTCCGATGTGGTCGGCGCCCATCTCGGCCACCAGGTAGCGCGTGGCCCGCGTGACCCGCAGGACGGTCAGCGGCAGGCCGATCTCGTTGTTGAACGAGCCGGTGGGGACGATGATCGCGTCCTCGCCGCTCACCTCGGGGGTCAGCAGCTGGCCGAGCAGGTCCTTGGTGGTGGTCTTGCCGACCGAGCCGGTCACGCCGACGACCCTGGGCCAGCCGTCGCCGCCGTCGCGGACCGTCGCCAGGACGTACCGGGCGAGCTCGCCCAGGGCCTCCTGCGGGTCGTCGACGACGACGGTCGGCAGGCCGTCCAGCTCACGGGCCGCCAGCACCAGCGCGGCGCCCGACGCGACGGCGCGGGCCGCGAAGTCGTGCCCGTCCACCCGCTCCCCCGGCAGGGCCACGAAGAGCGCGCCCGGCCCGGCCTCGCGCGAGTCGATGATCACCGCCCCCGTCACCGTGACGTCCGGGTCGGCGTGCAGCCGCCCGCCGGTGGCTGCGGCGACCTGTGCCGCAGTCAGCTCGATCATGCCTGTGTCGTCCTCTCCTGCGTGGGTCCTGCTGGGGTTGCTCCTGCTGCGCCGGCGTAGCGCGCGACGCGTACTGCTCGGGTCACGCGCCGCGGGCCGCCAGCGCGGCGCGCGCCTCGACCCGGTCGTCGAGCACGTGGTCCACGCCGGCGATCTCCTGGATCGTCTCGTGCCCGCGGCCGGCCACCAGCACGGTGTCGTCCGGGCCGGCCGCCAGGATCGCGGTGCGGATGGCATCCGCGCGCGGGGCGACCTCGTGGACCTCCACCGTACGCGAGCCCCCGTCGTCCGAGGCCTCCACCGTGCCGCCGGGCGCGGCGACTCCCGTGCCGGCGAGCACCTCGGTGCGCACCTTGCCCGGGTCCTCGTCGTGCGGGTCGTCGTCGGTCACGTAGACGACGTCGGCGCCGTGCACCGCGGCGGCGCCCATGAAGGGACGCTTGCCGGGGTCGCGGTCGCCCGTGGCGCCGAACACGACGGCCAGCTTGCCCGTCGTCGTCGGGCGCAGGGCCGCGAGGGAGAGCTCCAGGGCCTCGGTGTTGTGCGCGAAGTCGACGACCACGCGCGGGGCCGTGGCCAGCACCTCCATGCGGCCGGGCACGGTGGCGCTCAGGCCGTCGGCGGCGGCGAGCGCGTCGGTGACGTCGCGGATGTCCGAGCCGCCCTCCAGCACCATCGCGACGGCGAGGGCCGCGTTGGCGACGTTGTAGCCGCCCGGCAGCGAGGTGGAGGTGCGCAGAGTGCGCCCGTCATGGTGCGTCAGCGTGAAGGCGGACCCGGTGCCGTGCGGCTCGACGTCGGTCACGACCCAGTCGGCGGCCTTGTCCGGCAGCGTGGTGAGCGTGGCGACGGGGATCTGCGCGGCGTCGGCCATGCGCTCGCCCCAGGCGTCGTCGACGGTGACGACTCCGCGGCGGGCGCGGGCGGGCGTGAACAGGTCGGC
Source organism: Promicromonospora sp. NPDC057488 (assembly GCF_042802395.1). Lineage (NCBI taxonomy): Bacteria > Bacillati > Actinomycetota > Actinomycetes > Micrococcales > Promicromonosporaceae > Promicromonospora > Promicromonospora sp. NPDC057488. Next base: position 3,011 of record NZ_JBHVEG010000160.1, on the reverse strand, counting down.
CTTGGTGTTGAAGTAGGTCTCGAAGTCGCCGTGGAAGTCCAGGTGGTCCTGGGTCAGGTTGGTGAACCCGGCGACGCCGAACACGATGCCGTCCACGCGGTGCTGCGCCAGCGCGTGGGAGGAGACCTCCATGGCGAGGGTGCGCACGTGGTCCTCGCGCATCGCGGCGAGCAGGGCCTGCAGGTCGGCGGCCTCGGGCGTCGTCAGCGTGCTCGCGATGACGCGGTCGCCGGAGCGGGTCTCGACGGTGCCGATGAGGCCGCCCGTCCAGCCCAGGGCCCGCAGCAGGTGGTCGAGCTGGTAGGTCGTGGTGGTCTTGCCGTTGGTGCCGGTGACGCCGAACGTCATCAGGTCCTCGGCGGGGTTGCCCAGCACCCAGGCGGCGACGGAGCCGAGGATGGCGCGCGGGTCGTCGGCGACGATGACCGGGACGGAGCTGCTCGTCGCGAGCAGCTCGGCCCCGCGCACGTCCGTGAGGACGGCGGTGGCCCCCCGCCCGACGGCGTCCGCGGCGAACTGCGCGCCGTGCGCGCGGGCGCCGGGCAGGGCCACGAACAGGTCCCCCGGCTGCGCCACCCGGTTGTCCGAGGCCACGCACGTGACCGCGGCGTCAGCGGGCTGACCTGGGGCGATGGTGAGGCCGAACGCGACGGCGAGGTCCGAGACCTGGCGCGCTGTCGTGGCGGCCGGTCGGATCCGGTCGATCGGGGATGTCACGGAGAAGAACCTACCGTCTCGCGGGGGTGGGTCTCGTCCTGGGTGTGGGCCTTGGGTGGTGGTTGTGGGGTGGTCCGGGCATCGACGCAGTCAGCGGGGTCTTTTGGCATCGTCATTGTTGCGCAGGGTGATGACGTGCCCCTCCCCGTACTCCTCGATCACTTTCGCTCGCGCTTCGGGCCCTGAGGCCGCGAACACACGCAGACGAATTCCCGGGTCGTCGCCGATCCAGATGATGCCCACGTACTCTTTCTGCCGCTGCTCAGTCATTCAGGTCAGTCCCCATCGAGGTGTAGTTCCGTCGTCCCGTCCGAAGCGCACCGCTCGGCCAGATCGAGGATCGGTTCCAAGAAACCTGGTCGAGCAGATCCAACCGTCGATCGGAGCTCCTCGGTGAACTGATCCATGTCCTCCGGGAGCAGAACGACTGAACCGTAGGGCTTGGCGCGGGAGAGAATCAGCACGTCCGAGCCAACACATCCCTGGCGAAGCCTTCGTCATGGTCGATGTAGACGTCGAGCAGTTCGAGCCTGCGGTGCCGTGGACTCGTAACCTTCCGGGTTGCACGGAAAAGGGCCACGTCAATGCCCATCAGGTCCTCCAGCAGGCTCGGAAAGGACGTACGCACTCGCGATATGTTGCTGTGCGTAGACATTGTCTACGCACAGCAACACACCCCGGTGACCAACACTTTCCAGCCGGCGACGGGCCGCCTGGCGGTGGCACGCCACCAGCCGCGCGACCTTGACCTGCGCAGTCCGGCCCAGCACCGACCGCGTCGTGCAGCGCCACGTCAACCACGTGCTGGCATCGCGGAGCGAGCCGGTGTCCCGGCTCGCGCTGAGACAAGTCCAGCGGAACGCCGGGGCGTTGGTCTCGTCAGCTCTAGGTCTAGCTATCGGCGACAGGAGCAGGACGAACGACAGTGCCACGACCTCACAATCCTGTTCCCAGCTCGACGAGCTCGTCGCGATACTCGCCGGTCCGGACGAGTTCTCGGAACACGTCAACCAGCGCGTCGACCGTTCCGGTACCCAGAATCAGCAGGTCCGGAACCCGGAAGAATGCGCCCGACCGACACTCGCCGGACTCCCGGTAGGCGTCCATAAGCCTGGCGATCTCGCCGAGCGTCAGCACTGTTGCCGCCCACCGAGTGCCGTCCGAGGCGATCAGCTCGACATCGGCATTGACCACCGAGCCGTCGCCGTCCATGCCGCGGACGACGATCCGCGCACCCCCACCAAGGCTGATCTCACGGTCCATGGAGCGTTATCAATCCATTCATCGCGGCCACTGATCAGCTTGAGGCTCACGCCGGACGCAGCCGCCCGTGTGTGAAGCACTGACCGTCATGCTTCGTCACGTGCAAGGCGCCCGGCGTCGCCTACCGTCATGAGCTCAGGTGCCGCTCCCACCAAGATCTCGTGCCGGACGATCAAGTCTCATGAGCGAGCGATGCATCCTCCACCTCCACATGCGGGTCCGCGGCATCACCGCTCAGCAAGTTGCCGATCGCATCGATCTCCGCGTCAGCAATCGGGAGAACGTGCCATTGTCGTGCCCGCATGTCGTCGATGAACTCACGGGGCAGTTCCACCTTGTAACGCTCGACGTAGTGAGCCAGGGATGACGGCCATACCCAGTGCCCGTCGGTGAGCACCAGGAACTGACAGATCGGGCCCCGTCCCGGATCGAGAAGGTCCTTCACACCCTGCGCAGATCCCAGGACAACGTGACCGTTCGACAGGTACGCGCCCGCGGCTCGAGCCACGTCGTCCGCGAGCTGCGCCACACGGCTACGCACCTCGTCAGCGGTTTCGAAGAAGCCCACTCTCTGCACAACGAGGAGGATAGGGGATACAGAAATCCGGCCGCGGTCACTCGACAAAGCCCAGCAGGCTACTTGGCGACGATCTCGTCAAGTTTCTCGACCGATCGCATTGAGCCGAGCACCCCAGCTGCGGCAACCAACCTCGCATAGAACCGCTCACTGATCTCAAGCGCATCCTCGTAGATCCACGAGCACATCGTGTCGAAGGCGAGACTCTCCTCGCCGACCACCATCAGATGGTGCACATCGTTGATCACCGAGTCGGAAGTCAGCGGAGAGTCGACAAGCAATCCGGAGATCAACGCTCGATGGCGTTCGTGTTCTTGCATCGCATGTCCTCTTCGAACGGCCAGGGGGCCACGTCCCGGTAATGCACGCGTGCCTGAGGGAACGTACGCGAGCGAGGTGTGTTGCTGTGCGTAGACATTGTCCACGCACAGCAACACCCCCCGGTGACCAACAC
>NZ_JBHVEG010000159.1:0-14773 GCF_042802395.1 Promicromonospora sp. NPDC057488 | reverse complement strand
GCACAGGCCTGTGCCGACCTCGATGCAGACTGCCGACTCTGCGGGGCAAACTGCCGACCTCCCGAGCGCGGCATCAGCGGGCTGCCGACCTCGCAGCCCGCTGAGTCACTACCCCGGATGCCGCAGTCCTTGACACTGCAGCCCCAGGCGCCCGCGTCAGTTCTCCTCGGAGTTCCAGGGGAGTGCGTCCTCGAACGACTGCCAGAGCGAGTCCCGCACGTCCTCGGTGGTGTCCTGGACGCCCTGCTCCAGGTCGTCCTGGATCTGCTCGCGCTGCTGATCGAACGAGTCGCGCGCGTCCTGCGTGACCTGCTGGGCGTAGCCGACGACGCCCTGCACGGCGATGACGATGACCCACACCACGACGACCACCCAGAGCGGCCAGGTGCGTCCGCCGCGGCGCGAGCGCACCGCGCGCACCAGGTTGACCAGCGCGGACGCGACGATGCCGAGCAGCGGGATGGAGAGCTCCGCCATGCGCGGCGCCCACTCCGGGTCCAGGCCCATGGTGGCCACGGCGATGTCGCCGAGCGCGGCGAACAGCGGCAGCTCGGCGGCGCTGGGCATCGCGTCGAAGCCCGGGATCAGGCGCACCAGCTGGTACAGCGCGATCGCGAGCAGCACGCGCGGGATCCAGCCGACGACGGTCGCCAGAGCCCGCGCGCCGCCCCCGCCGTCCGAGTCCCGCTTCCGGGAGTCCCGCGGATCGGTGTCGTCCCGCCGCGACGGCGCGGCGGCCGGCACCGGCGGCTGCGCCGGCCCGGTCGGCTGCGTCCCCGTCGGCTGGAAGGGCTGCCGCTGGTTCGGCTGCGTGCCCGTCGGCCCCGGCCCCGGCTGCTGCGCGGGCGCCGGCGCGGTCCGGGCCGACGCCGCCGACGCCGCGGCGGCCGCCGCACCCGGCCGGAACGCCGGCGCGACCTGCGTGGGCTGCTGCTGCGGGGCGGGCGCCACGCGCTGCGCGGACGTGATCCGCTGGGCGGTGCCGGTCGTCTGACGGCGGGGGACCGACGTCGTCGGGCTGCCGGGCAGGGGCAGGCCGTGGCGCTGCCGGTAGGCGGCCCAGCCCTCGTAGGTGTCCTGGTAGCCCTCGGGAGTGAAGGCCGGGGCCCACCGCATGGCGGCCCACAGGTAGTCCTTGATCTCGGCGGGCGCGCGGCCGCCGGCCCGCTGCGGCCCGACGGCGGCCAGGTACGTCGAGATGACCGCCTCGGCCGCGCCGTCGAACCCGTCGCCGTGCACCTGGTGCAGGCGGCCCATGAGCTGCTGGTCGTAGACCAGGTTGGTGACGGGCTCGCCCGGCTGCACGGGGTTGTGCGCCAGCGCCCCGGCGCCCGCGGCCGACGGCGCGCCGCTGCCCGTGAGCACCTCGGTGACCAGGCCGCGCTCGATCGTGGTGGCGCCCGCCGCGGCGAGCAGCGCGGGGTCGAGCCGGGCGCTGTCCGAGGCGAGCTGGGCCACGGTGCGCGACAGGTTGTGCAGCGGCGGGCGGTCCTCGGGCCGGTGCCGCGTCATGGCCAGGATCAGGGGCAGCAGCCGCTGGTCCACGGGGCCGACGTCGGCGGCCGTGAGGTCGCGGCCCGCGAAGTTGAGGTCGTTCGGCAGCTCGCCCGTGGCGAGGTAGATCAGCAGCAGGCCCAGGCTGTACACGTCGGAGCGCGCGTGCGGCTTGCGCACGAACAGCTCGGGCGCCATGTACGAGATGGTGCCCGCCGCGTGCGTCGACGTCGTGGTGCCGTGGCCCTTGGCGATGCCCAGGTCGATGAGCACGAACCGGTCGGGCGCGGCGATGATGTTGGCCGGCTTCACGTCCCGGTGCAGGAAGTGCTCCTCCTGGAGCACCGCGAGGGCGTCGAGCACGTCGTCGGCCACCCGGAGCACCTCGTGCACGGGCAGCGGGCCGTTCGCGGCCAGGCGCTGGGACAGCGTGGGACCCGGGACCAGCTCCATGGCGAACCACGGGGTCGGGTCGCTCAGGCCGGCCGCGACGAGCTGCGGGAAGCCCCGCCCGGCGAGGCGCTCCAGCAGCGCGGCCTCGCCGATGAACCGGTCCAGCGAGCCGGGCTCGGTGTTGGTCAGGACCTTCAGCGCGACCTCGCCGCCCTGGCCCGTGGCCCGGTACACGTGGGCGAACCCGCCGTGGCCCAACGAGTCGCCGAGCTGGAACGGGCCGAGCATCTCGCCCGTCGCGGGGATCCGCGGCGCCGTGGGCGCGGCGGGCACCCCCTGGTAGCCCCCGGTCCCGTTCCCGGTCGGGGTACCCGCCCCGGGCCCGACGGCGCCCCCGGGCCCGACGGCGCCCCCGTGCCCGGCGACGTGCGCGGGCGCCACCACGTTCGTGGCCTCCGACGGCCCGGCGGGCAGGACCACCCGCGTGGGCGCGGTGGGCGGCACGGCCCGCGTCGGCGGGACCGCGCGGCCGGACGGCGTCGGTACGACGGCGGTCCGGTCCCCACCCCCGACCGGCTGTCCGGCAGGGCGTGCGGCCGTCATGGGGGTGGTCTCGTCGGACAAGCAGGGTCTCCTCAGCAGCGCACCGGGACTACCGGTTGGACGTGAGAAACGCTATCAGCGTCACGCGCCGCACCGGGGCGGAGTACCCAGGTCGTGACCTTGCCGGACCGGCCGCCGGCTGCCCGTGACCTGCCCGCGCCCTACCCGTTCCCGCCGGGCAGCGCATCCTCGAGCTGGTCGGTGACGCTGTCGGTCGCGTTCTGCTTGGCGTCCTCGACGCCCTTGTCGATCTCCTGCTGCACGGCGTCCTTGGCGTCCTGCTTGGCGTCCTCGACGCTCTCGTCCACCGACTTCTGGACGTCCTGCTTCACGTTCTCGGTCGCGTCCTGGGCGTAGCCCACGATGCCGCCGACGGCGAAGACCACGATCCACGCGACGATCACCAGGGCGTGCGGCCAGACCGCCAGCGACGTGTTCAGCGAGCGGATCATGTTGAAGAGGGCGGCCAGGGCGATGCCGAGCACCGGGATCGTCAGGTTGGCGGCCTGGTCCGACCACTCGGGGTTGAGGTTGAGCATGCCCAGCACGCCGTCGCCGATCCCGCGGAACAGCGGGAACTGCGCGACGTCGGGCATGACGTCGAACCCGGGGATCAGCCGGACGAGCTGGTAGACGCCGAGCGCGAGCAGGATCCGCGGGATCCACGCCAGGACGGCGCCGGCCGTCGAGCCACCCCCGCCCGAGTCGTCCTCGCGGGTGCGCCGCGGCGGCGTCGGCTGACCCGACTGCGGGCCGAACCCCTGCTCGAACGGGTTCGGCGGGGTCTGCTGGCCCTGCTGCGGGTACCCGGCCTGCTGCCCGTAGCCCTGCTGCTGCCCGTAACCGGGCTGACCGGGCTGGCCCTGCTGACCCGGGTAGCCGGCCTGCTGGCCCTGCCCGTAGCCCGGCTGGCCCGGGTACCCGGGCTGCTGGCCGTAGCCCTGCTGGCCGTAGCCCTGCTGCCCGTACCCGGCCTCGCCGGGGAAGGCCGCCGGGGACTGCACCTGCGTCGGCTGCTCCGTCTCGTAGGGACGGTACGGCCGCGCGGGCGGCGGCGTCGCGGACCGGTAGTCGCGCTGCTGCGCCCCCGCCGGCGGCAGGAGCTGGGTCGACTCGTCGACGCCGGAGGCGCCGCGCGGCGGCGGCATGACCTGCGTGGACTCGTCGATCGGGGAACCGCCGCGCGTCGGCGGGAGGAACTGGGTGGACTCGTCGATCGGGGAGCCACCACGTGTCGGCAGCATCACCTGGGTCGACTCGTCCACGACCGAGTCCTGCCGCGGGGGCGGCATGATCTGTGTGTGCTCGTCGACGGGGGAGCCGCCCTGTCCTCCCGCGGCGCGCTGTCCAGCAGCATCACCCGGTGCGAAGGAGCTCATCCGCTGCGTCGCGTCATACGATGACGGGGCGCCGGGCTGTCCCGGACGAGCAGACGGTCGCTGGATCTGCGTCGGGTCGGCCGCCGGAGGAATACGGCGGGTGTGGTCGTCGGACACGCAAGGGCTCCTCGGTCGTTGTCCTGGTTTCGACAGGTTGCGCGAGAACCTACCAGGTGGGGTGAATGCCCCGTTGGGGTGGCCAGCCGGCCGATCATGTCCGACCCTTGCTTCGGGGGCGAACCCGCCGCGCTGTCCGCCTACCCAGGAACTTCGGAGGAAACGCATGAGCTCTGACACCGTGCCCCGCTGGCCCCGGATCGACGCGATCGTCCGGGAGGACGGCTCAGGCGAGGTGACGATCGACGGGACGTTCCACCCGATCGTCGCCGGCAGCCTGGAGGAGGCGCGGGTGGAGGTCCTGCGGCGGGTCACGGAGAACGCCGTGCAGATCGGCCGGCCGGTGCGGGCCTCCGCGACCGGCCCCGAGGGGCTCTGGAACCTGATCGTGCACCCGGACGGCACCGTGGTGCCGGAGGAGGACGAGCTCGCGCCGCCGTCGTCGCCGACGCCGCAGGCGCCACCGGCGGCCGCGCCGCCCGCGGCGGCACCGCCGGCGGTCGCACCGCAGGAGCCCACCACGGGGCCGGGAACCATCCCGGCCCCCGCGTTCGAGGGCGTCCCGGTCGCGGACCTGCCCCCGGGCGGGGACGCCGAGCCCGCCGACCCGATCGACACGGACACGGTGCGCCGCGCCCCGCGGACCCCCGAGCTGCCGGACGCCGCGCAGGCGCCGTCGGACCTCGCCCTGGGCGGGCCCGCCCAGGGCGACCTGCCCACGATCCCGGTCCCGTCCGGCGACGCGGCCGCCGACGGCGACGCGGGCGTGGCCGACTGGGTCCGCGAGAGCGCGGCGCAGGACGGCCCGGGCAACGGGGCGAACGGGTCCAACGGGGCCCACGGCGGCATCCCGGCCGCGATCCCCGGCAGCGTGGCGAGCCCCGTCTCGGCCCCGGTGAACGCCGTGCCCACCGCCGACTACGGCGAGCCGGACGGCGGCCTGTCCGACCCGGCGTCGGCCCCCGTGCCGGCCGGCGAGCCGAGCGCGCCGCGCTCCCGCCGCGAGGCGCGCCAGTCGTTCCTCACACACCAGCAGGACGAGGACCCGGCGACGCAGGGCTTCCGCGGCGTGCTGACCCGCATGGGCATCCGCGTGGGCCCCAGCGAGTCCGAGCGGGCCGAGCGCGCCGACGAGCGCGCGGTGAGCCAGCACTGGCCCGGCCCGCGCACCATCTCGATGGTGAACGGCAAGGGCGGCGCGGGCAAGACGCCGTCGACGGTGCTGCTCGCGGCGGTGTTCGCGCAGTTCGGTGGCGCGGGCGTCGTCACCTGGGACAACAACCAGACGCGCGGCACGCTGGGCTGGCGTACCGAGCAGGGCCCGCACGAGTCCACGCTGCTGGACCTGCTGCCGCAGACGGACCGCCTGCTGGGGCCGTCCGCGCAGGCGGCCGACCTGGCGCGGTACGTGCACCACCAGACCCGCGACCGGTTCGACGTGCTGCGGTCCAAGCCGATCGCCATGGCCAACGAGCAGCGCATCGAGCCGCAGGACGTGGACGCGATCCACTCCGTGCTCTCCAAGTACTACCGGATGATCCTCATCGACTCCGGCAACGACGAGTCCGACCCCATGTGGCAGCGGATGATCGACCTGACCGACCAGCTCGTTGTGGCCACCACGACGCGCGACGACCACGCCGAGGCCGGGGCCCTGCTGCTCGAGGCGCTCGGCACCCGCGACGGCCGGTCGGCCTACCTGGCGCAGCAGGCCGTCGTCGTCGTCAGCCAGGCCGACCAGAAGGAGTCCTCGGGCGAGCTGGAGAAGGTGGCCGACGGCTACCGGTCCCTGGCCCGCGAGGTCGTGACCATCCCGTTCGACCCCGCCATGGTCGACGGGCACCTGCGGTACGGCGCGCTGCGCCCCGAGACGCGGCGCGCGTGGCTCGCCGCGGGCGCGGCCGTGGCCGGCGGTCTCTGACCGGCCGCCCCGGCGACCCGGACGGCTGGAACGACGGACCGGCCCCCGCCCAGGATCTGGGCGGGGGCCGGTCGACGTCGGCGGAGGCTCTGGCGGGCTCAGCCCGGGAAGAGCGCGAGCACCTGGTTCCACACGGCCATGGTGTCGTAGCCCATCTCGTTGAGCAGGGCCCACACGATGCCGATGATCGCGTAGAGCGACACGGGGATCAGGAAGATCCACTCCCGGACCGACCCGGCGTCGCCCAGGATCGGCAGCGAGAGGTTGCCGCCGGAGCGCCAGATCATGTCGAGCTCCAGGCCGCGGCCGTCACGCATCCAGCGCGGCGAGCGGAACTTCAGCGGCCACAGCAGCGGCACGCCGTTGGTGGTGATCATGTCGCCCAGGATGTGCACGGTGCAGCCCAGCGCCACGCTGAAGGGCATCCAGAACCACTCCTCGGGCGCGAAGATCGCGATGAGCACCGCGAGCGTGATCGACGTCGTCCACGGCAGGATCTTCGTGTCCCGCGTGATCTTCAGCGCCTTGAGCGCAAACGCGACCAGCAGCACGCACATGATGCCCGGGCCGATCAGGATGGCGCCGATCTGCTCGTTGCCCGTGTCGATGCTCAGGAAGCTGAGCCCCCAGGCGATGGCCGTGAACACGGCGATGCCGAGGATCGAGTGCGTGCCCTTGCGGTGCCCGCCCGAGACCGTCTCGATGACCTTGACCACGGCGTTCGAGACAGGCTTGAGCGAGTTCGCGATCGTGCCGGAGTGATGGTCGGCGTCGGGCAGCAGCGCGGCTCCCGCGCAGACGAGGGCACCGGCGACGACGCCGGCGTCCGTCACGGGGTACCAGCCGAACGCGATCGGCGTCGACGCGGTGACCGCTACCCAGGCCGCGGCTCCCGTCGCGGCGTGGTTGCCTCCCATCATGGTGGTGTGCGCTCCAGTTCCCGGGGGTCTCCCCGAATCGGCAGTTTGGCCTTCTGACCAGGTCTGTTCCTGGCCGGGGCACACCCTAGCGCGGGCTACCGACACCAAGCCGGAGGAGCACGCCGCGCGTCCTGCGCCTGTGCGAGGTCAGGCGCCCGTCACGTACGCGTAGTGATGGAAGTTCTGGTCGCGCACGAAGCCCTCGGACTCGTACAGCCCCTGCGCGGCGAGGTTGTCCCACGCGGTGGCGAGCGAGACCCGGATGGCCCCGGCCTCCTTGGCCAGGCGGCACGTCTCCTGCACCAGGGCGCGCGCCCCGCCCGTCCCGCGCGCGGCGGGGGAGACGAACAGGTCGTTCAGCACCCACGACCGGCTCAGGCTCACCGACGACCACGTGGGGTAGCTCTGGGCGAACCCCACGATCCGGGCGTCCTCCGCGGGGTCCGCGCCCTCCGCGGCCACCTCCGCGACGAGCAGCACGCTGTCGCCCGCGTCGCGCCGGGCGGTCAGATAGGCCCGCGCCTCGGCGTCGGGCACCTCCTGCCCGTAGAACCACAGGTATTGCCGGAACAGGTCGACCACGGCGTCGACGTCCTCGTCGGTCGCGGGGCGCACATCAACAGACACGACGCGATCATGTCAGGCCGACCCGGGTGGACGCCATGATGTTCCGCGATACCGAAAAAGGTACAGAACTGGTAAAGGACGACTCGGCCCGGAACACGCCGCTCCTCGCGACGGTTGACGCAGGCGATGAACACCACGCCGCGCCTCTCCGTCCTCGACCTCGTGCCCGTCCGCTCGGGCCAGACCAGCGCCCAGGCCCTGTCGGCCTCGCTCGACCTGGCGGCGCTCGCCGACCGGCTCGGCTACGAGCGCTACTGGTTCGCGGAGCACCACAACATGGCGGCGGTGGCGGCGTCGTCGCCGCCGGTCATGATCGCCGCGGCCGCCGCGCGGACCTCCCGCATCCGGGTGGGATCGGGCGGCGTGATGCTGCCGAACCACGCCCCGCTCGTGGTCGCGGAGCAGTTCGCGGCGCTGGAGGCCGTGGCTCCCGGCCGCATCGACCTCGGCATCGGCCGCGCCCCCGGCAGCGACCCCGTGGTCACCTCGCTGCTGCGCGCCACGGGGCCGACGGCGGACGTGGACCGGTTCCCGCAGCACGTCACCGACATCATGGCGCTGATGGAGCCCGACGGCGCCCGCCTGCGCCTGGTCTCCGGCGACATCTACGACGTCCGCGCGACGCCGGCCGCCGGGAGCGTGCCCACGGTGTGGCTGCTGGGCTCCAGCGACTACTCGGCGCGGCTCGCGGCCGAGCTCGGGCTGCCCTACGTGTTCGCCAACCACTTCTCCGGGCAGGGCATGGACCAGATCCTCGCGCTGTACCGGGACGGCTACCGGCCGTCGGAGGAACACCCGGAGCCGCGCACGTTCGTCACGGTCAACGCGGTGGCCGCGCCGACGTCGGACGAGGCGCACGACCGCGCCCTGCCGCAGCTGCGCCAGATGGCCCGCCTGCGGTCCGGGCAGAAGCTGGGCGCGCTGGAGACGGTCGAGGAGGCGCTGCGCGCCACGCGCGACGAGCCCGCGGACGGCATGCTCGCCCAGTCCATCGACGCGATGCGGGCCCGCTGGCTGATCGGCGACGCCGAGCACGTGGCGGCCGAGGTGCGCGGCCTGGCCGAGCGGCACGGCGTCGAGGAGGTCATGCTCGTCCCGGTCGCCGGGTCGCGCGACGACGAGCCGCTGGACGCGACGTCCGGCCGGGCGCAGACGCTGGAGCTGGTGGCGGGCGCGCTGCGCGCCTGACGGCTCGCCGGGCGCCCTGAGCGCCTGAGCGACCGCCGCACGGGGTGCCGGATCCGCGGATCCGGCACCCCTTGTCGTTCCCAGGGCTTGTCCCGCCGGGGGAGCGGGTGCATAGTGGAACCAGTCAACCAACTGGTTGGTTGGCCCAGCCGGAACCGCCCCCGAGGAGCCCCATGTACACCGTGCCCGACCAGACCGGCCGCACCGTCGTCGTCACCGGCGCCAACAGCGGCACCGGCCGGGAGGCCGCAAAGCGCCTGGCCGCCGCCGGCGCCCGCGTGGTCCTCGCCGTCCGTAACCCCGACAAAGGGGCCGACGCGCTCGCCGAGGTGCTCGCCACCCGGCCCGACGCGCAGGCGGAGGTGCGGATCCTGGACCTCGCCGACCTCACGTCCGTCCGGACGTTCGCGGACGGGCTCGGGCGCGACCTCGGCCGGCTCGACACCCTGGTGAACAACGCGGGCGTGATGGCGACGCCGCAGCGCTACCGGACCGCCGACGGTCACGAGCTGCAGTGGGGCACCAACTTCCTGGGCCCGTTCGCGCTGACCAACCTGCTGCTGCCGCTGCTCCTGGCGGCGCCCGCGCCGCGCGTGGCCACCATGACCTCCGGCGTGGCCAACGCGGCGCGCATCGACTTCACGGACCTCGACTGGGAGCGCCGTCCGTACCGCACGTGGGCCGCCTACGGGCAGTCCAAGCTCGCCGACCTGTACCTCGCGCGGCACCTCGCGCACCTGGCCGGGCGCCGCGGCTGGGCGCTGGTGAGCACGGCCGCGCACCCCGGCTTCACACGGACCAACCTCCAGGTCACGGGCCCGAGCATGGGCAAGGAGCAGCCGGTGCGCTGGTCGCCCGGGAGCATCCTGCCCTCGATGGAGGCGCCCGAGGGCGCCGGCTCGGTACTGCTGGCCGCCGCCGACCCGGCCGCCCCCTCCGGCGCCTACTACGGGCCCCGGTTCGGGCTGACCGGGGACCCCCGCCCGGCGCGCCTGAACCGGCGCATGCGGGACGACGCCACGGCGGCCCGGCTGTGGTCCGTCGCCGAGGAGATCACCTCGACCGCCGTCCCGGTCGGATGAGCGGCCCGACGAGCGGCGCGGCGGCGACGACGGACCTGCCCGCCCGGCCGCACGTGCCGGACCAGACCGGGCGCACGGTCGTGGTCACGGGGGCCAACAGCGGCACGGGACGCGAGGCCGCCAAGCGGCTCGCGGCCGCCGGGGCGCGCGTGGTCCTCGCCGTCCGGAACCCGGAGAAGGGGGCCGAGGCGCTCACCGAGGTGCTCGCGACCCGGCCGGACGCCCAGGCGGAGGTGCGGGTCCTGGACCTCGCCGACCTCGCGTCGGTCCGGGCGTTCGCCGACGGGCTCGCGCGCGACCTGGACCGCGTCGACGTCCTCATGAACAACGCCGGCATCTCGATCCCGCCGGAACGCTACGAGACGGCCGACGGTCACGAGCTGCAGTGGGGCACCAACTTCCTGGGCCCGTTCGCGCTGACCAACCTGCTGCTGCCGCTGCTCCTGGCGGCCCCGGACCCGCGCGTGGCCACGATGTGCTCGTACGCCGCGAACCAGGGCCGCATCGCCTTCGACGACCTGGACTGGGAGCGCCGCGAGTACCGGGCGCTGCCCGCCTACGCGCAGTCGAAGCTGGCCGACCTGCACCTCGCGCGGCACCTCGCCCACACCGCCGGACGCCGCGGCTGGGCGCTGGTCAGCACGGCGGCCCACCCCGGCCTGACCCGCACGAACCTCCAGGTCACCGGGCCGAGCATGGGGCGCGAGCAGCCGGTGCGCTGGGGGAGCGGGCTGCTGCCGATGGCGGCCCCGGAGAACGGCGTCGGCTCGCTGCTCGTGGCCGCCACCCGGCGGGACGTCGCCCAGGGCGCCTACTACGGGCCGATGTCGGGCCTGGCCGGGCCGCCGCGGCGCGCCCTGCTCAACCGGCGCATGCGCGACGCCGCGACGGCGGCCCGGCTGTGGGCCGTCGCCGAGGAGGTCACGTCCACCGCCCTGCCGGCGGCCCGGAGCTAGGCTGAGCGACATGCCCACCCCCGCTGCCGACGTCGGACGCGCCGCGACGCCGACCCGCATCCTGGAGGCCGCCGCCGACGAGTTCGCGCGGTACGGGCTGGCCGGCGCGCGCGTGGACCGGATCGCCGAGCACGCGGCGGCGAACAAGCAGCGCATCTACGCGTATTTCGGCGGCAAGGAGGCGCTGTTCGACCAGGTGGTCAGCGCCCGGATCCTCGACCTGCTCGACGCCGTGCCCTTCGACGCCGACGACCTGCCCGGCTACGCGGTGCGCCTGTTCGACTTCACCGTGGGTCACCCCGAGCTGATCCGGCTGCTGCTCTGGCACACGCTGGAGCGGCCGGGCATGCTCGGCACCCTGGAGCGCTCGGCGACCTCCAGCGCGGCCAAGGTCGAGGCGCTGCGCGAGGCGCAGGCCCGGCACCCGGAGCGCATCGACGCCACCGTGCCCGCCGAGCGGCTGCTGGGGCAGGTGCTCGCCGCGGTGCACGGTTCCGTGCTGACCGTCGGCGGCATGCTCGCCGTCCCGGAGGACACGGCGGCCGCCGCCGGCGGCCGGGCCGACGTGCACCGCGTGGTCACGCGGATCGTCGCCCCGGCCGCCTGACGGCGTCGTCGGCCTCCTGGGTCTCCCGGGTCAGAACCCGCGCGAGACCGCCGCGCCCGCGGCCAGCCAGGCCCGGCGGGTCTGGGGGCGCAGGGCGCGGTAGACGAGCTGCCCGTCCACCATGGCCGGGTCGAACGGGACGGTGACCACCTCGCGTGCCAGCGCGCGGTAGCCCTGGGCGACCCGGCGCATGTCGGCCGGCGTCGCCTTCGGGTCGGACTGGCTCACCACGACGACGGCCTTCCGGGCCAGCTCCGCCATGTGCTGCCCGCGGTTGGCCAGCGCCTCCAGGAGCAGCGCGCCGGCCTCGGCGTGGTCGTCGCGGGTGCTGGTGGCCACCACGAGCTGGTCGGTGTGGTCGATCATGCGCAGCCACATCGGGTCGGACTCGTCGTTGCCGGAGTCGATGAAGATCATCCGGTAGAACTTGGCGAGCACCGCGTGGATGGCGTCGACGTCCTCGGACGAGATGCGCTGCTCGTGCGCCAGCGCCATCGGCTTGGACCGCAGCACGTCGAACCGGTCGCGCGACTGGTGGTGCACGAACCCGGCCAGGTCGCCGAGCTGCGCCGTCGGGCCCAGGAAGTGCTCGGTGCGGGGGATCAGGTCGAGCAGGGTCGCCTCGTGCTGGTCCTGCTCGGTGCGCCAGCCCAGGGTCCCGCGGGTCTGGTTGTTGTCCCAGGTCACGACGCCGGAGCCGCCGAACTGCGCGAAGACCGCCGCGAGCAGCACCGTCGACGGCGTCTTGCCCGCGCCGCCCTTGCCGTTCACGATCGAGATGGTGCGGGGGCCCTGCCAGTGCTGGCTCACCGCCTGCTCGTCGGCACGCTCCGCGCGCTCCGACTCGCTGGGCGGCACGCGGAGGCCCACCCGGGCCAGCACGCCGCGCACGCCCTGCGTGGCCGGCTCGTCGAGGCGGTCCTGGACGAGGAACGACGACCGGCGGCTGTCCCGTCGTCCGACGTCGGAGCCGCCGGACGAGGCGGAGGGGGTGGACGGCGGGGCGATCGTGGCGCCGGGCGCCGTGCCGTCGGGGTCCAGGTCGCCCTGCGGCCCGAGCAGCGTGATGGGCGGCGCCTGCGTGTCCTGCGGCGGCGTGCCGTGCGGCACCAGGCCGGGGTCGGCGGGGGCGACAGGCGTCTGGGCAGGTGCGGTGGGGGCGGCCGGCGCGGCGGGGCCGGTGGGTGCCGGGGCGGTCAGGGCAGGGGCCGCCTGGGCGTCCGCCTGCACGTCCGGCTGGGCGGGAGCGGGCGCTGCCTGCAGGGTGGCGGCCGCTACCTGCTCGGGAGCGGGAGCGGGGGCGGGAACGGTCTGCACGGGCGCGGGCTGCGCGAGCGCGGCCTGCGCGGCAACCTGTGCCGCCTGTGCCGCCTGTGCCGCCTGGGCCGCCTGCGCCGCCTGCGCCGCCTGGATGGCGCCCACGCCGTCGTCGTGCACCACCCGGCCGTCGGGGTGGACGGTCAGCGCGCTGGGTCCCTCGGGCCCCAGCGCCTGGACCTCGACGGCCAGCCCGATGCTCGCCGAGTACTCCATGACCAGGCGCATCACCTCGCTGCGGGTCTCGCCCAGGCTGCTGCGGTAGACGGGCACGGTCTGGCCGTTGATGGCCACCTGCCCCGTTCCGTCGTCGCGCACGACCACTACGGCGCGCGGCCACCCAGCGGTTTCGACGCTCACTCGGGCGTCCCCCTTCTCCGGTCGCCGGACTGTGTCGTGGCGAGGGTCATGAACGCGGACAGGGTACCGGGGCTCTTCACCCGGTGTGTTTCGGCCTCACCAGGCGGTTCATCGGGCGACCTGCTAAGGCGGTGTCCGGTCGGGCTCAGACCGCCGTGGAACGGGCGCCGAACCATCGGCCCAGCGGGCCGAGCAGGTCCGCCTGGTCCGCGCCCGCCCAGACCACGTGCCCGTCCGGCCGCAGCAGCACCGAGGGCGGCGCGGTCGCGCCGCCCCCGTCGGGCGGGACGACGTCGACAACCCGGTCGATCCGGTCGGCCCACCCGTCGACCGAGAGCCGGCCGGTGCGGTCCAGGAGCAGCCCACGGCCGTCGTGCATCCGCTCGTAGAGGCGGCCGTCCGGCAGTGCGACGTCGGGCATCCGTCGCCCGAGCAGGTCGTTCCTGGTTGCTACGACGTCGTCCCCGGTACCGCCCCCGACGTCGTACCGGATCCCCGTCGCCGTGACCTTCTCGACCAGGAGCCGGCGCACGTCGTCGAGGTCCATCAGCTCCGACAGCAGGCGGCGCACCGCCTGCGGGCCCGGCTCGGGGGAGAGCAGCACGGTCTGTGCGCGCGTGTTGTCCAGCACGTCGGCGGCCACCGGACGACGCTCGGCCGCGTAGCTGTCCAGCAGCCCCGCGGGTGCCCAGCCGTGCACCTCGCAGGCCAGCTTCCAGCCGAGGTTGAAGGCGTCCTGCACCCCGAGGTTCAGCCCCTGGCCGCCGTAGGGCGGGTGCACGTGCGCGGCGTCGCCGGCCAGCAGCACCCGGCCCTCCCGGTACCGCTCGGCCAGCCGGGTGGCGTCGCCGAACCGGGACAGCCAGCGCGGCGAGTGCATGCCGAGGTCGGTCCCGGCCACCGCGCGCACCTGCTCCCGCAGCTCGTCCAGGGTCGGCGCGACGGTGCGGTCCTCGGCCACGCCGTCGGCCGGGGCGCCGACCCGGTACAGGTCGTCGCCGAGCGGGATGGCGCCGAAGTTCTTGTGGGTCTGCCGCACCTCGGCGACGACGGCCTCGATCGTCCCGGGTGGCGCCGTCAGCCGCACCTCGCCGAGGAGCGTCTCCTGCCGGCTGGGCTCGCCGGGGAACCCGATGCCGAGCGCCCGGCGCACGGTGCTGCGGCCGCCGTCGCACCCCACGAGGTAGCGGGCGGCCAGGTGCGTGCCGTCGGCCAGCTCGACGCGGACGCCGTCGTCGTCCTGGCTCAGCCCGGCCACCTCGTGGCCGTACCGGACCTCGACGCCGAGCTCGGCGGCCCGCTCGCGCAGCAGGCGCTCGGTGACCGGCTGCGGCACGCCCAGGACGTACGGGTGCGTGGTGTCCAGGCCGGTGGGCGCCGGCTTGGTGATGCCCGCGAAGGAGCCGAGGGGGTAGCGCTTGCCCAGCGGCAGGAACCGGTCCAGCAGGCCGCGCTGGTCCAGGATCTCCAGGGTGCGCGCGTGCAGGCCCAGCCCGCGCACCACCCGGGTGGGCTCGGCGTCCTTCTCCAGGACGACCACGGACACGCCCTGCAGCCGCAGCTCGCAGGCCAGTAGCACGCCGGTCGGCCCGCCCCCGGCCACGATCACGTCAGTCATGTCGGACCCCCGTTCCGTCAGGCGCGAAAAGCCGTGACGGCCCACGATTCTGCGACAGCACCAGGGTCTTGCCGCAAGGCCCCCTGGTCGCTATATGTTGAAAGTGGCAGGAGCGTGGCCCCCGGCACCGAGCTCACCGCGGCACTCCTGGAGCCGGTGCGGGAATGGTCACCAGCAAGTGATCGGTAAAA